>JBMSGE010000004.1:0-33357 GCA_049414205.1 Nitrosopumilaceae archaeon | reverse complement strand
ATATGCCGGGGGCGGGTTTCGAACCCGCGACCTCCAGATTATGAGTATTGCCTTCTTTGGAAGACCTGTTAGATTTTACCAAGCGAACTGGCACTCTAACCAGGCTGAGCTACCCCGGCACAATTTATGCCTGATATTTTAGGAAATTAAATGATTCTGTTTCTTAGAGGTTCATGTATTTTTTTGACTAGCTTTGGGCCACTTTTTTCCACTCAAGTTTTTCATTTTTAACCCAAAGGAATTTTTTCTGAAGTGCGGCAGTGTAGAGTTTTTCCCATTCTGCCCCTACCTCATCGGTCCATGCTTTGACTACTCGAGGATCGATATAGTTTCTTAGAGATGTTCCAAGATTGTAATCTCTGGTCTTTTCGGACAAGTCAATCTGTAATTTCAATTTCTCTTGTCTTTCTTTATGCTTTAGTTTCTGTTTTTTAATTTGCTCGTTTAATGTTTTGATTCTTTTCTGTTTTGCTTTTTTCTGGGCGTCTGTCTTTGTCTCTTTTGCCTCTACTTTCTTTAATGTCTCTTCGGTCTTTTTCCAAGGTTTGTCTTTTTCCACTGTTTTTAGTGTGTCTCTTTTCTTTTGTAGAGTTTGTTCAAATGTTTTGGGAATTGTTCTCTTATGATTACACATTACAGCGGCTTCCAAATTGGCAAGCTTTGCATGGTAGAGTTTCTCGTTTGGTGTTTTTCCTTTTAGACTATCATGTTCTTTGAGATAATTTTTTACAACATTTGTTGCAAGATATGTTCTGAAGACCTTGGCGGTTAGACCTTTTACTATGCCTGAATAATATGCATTGACATGACGTGATGTAATACCATCAAAAATATCATCTTTGGGTTTTTTATTTTGGATAATTTTCTTGAGATTTTCATGAAATTGTTTATCGTGACCCTGTGCTGGAACAGTCTCTTGCCATCTGACACTATCTTTACCTAGGAAATCAAATTTTATTGCATCTGCTGTAAGATTGATGTGTTCTTTTCTCAGAGTCGTGGCACCAACAGTATCTGCCTCATCTGGATCTTTTTCGTCACCTACCCTCATGGCAGTCCTGTAAATCAAATAACATGCAGTTGAAATCTTTGCAATTTTAGGATCTTTACTTTTCATATCTTTTACGATTCTATCTTTTATTTTTTCAATCTCTTTTGCAAGTTTTACTGCTTTTTCATATTTTTCTTTGTCTCTGTCTTGTTTTAGCCCTGCAGTGTCTGCAAGCCAAACGTATTTTCTTTTTTGAGTAAGGTAATCAAGCCAGCTTGCAAGCCACATGGAATCCTTATCGTGAACAATTTTGCCCCAATTCCCTTCTGGAGCTTTGGCTTCTTTTCCAAGATTTAGTGTAACGTCTTTTGCAGTTACTCGTGGTTTCCATCTGCCTCGTAAGGGGTGCTCTCCTCTACCAATGAAAATTCCAGGAGGTTCGGCCATGTAATTTGCAACCTCAACTTCATTTCCATCCATTATTGCTATGCCGTACTTTTCTTTTAGTTGCTCTCGTAGCTCTTTTCTTTTGGCAGCAAGTGCTTTCTTTTCTTCTTTTGTCATCATCTCTTTGAGATCTTTTTCTTTGTCAACTAGCTTGTATGCATCTGAAAAATCAATGTCTTCATAAGATATTTTTTTGAATTTTGAATCTAGAGTTTTAGCAAAATCTGACGTGAAGTTTTTTTGAAAAACTTTGTCCTGAGCATATGGGGTGTCTTTTTTCTTGGCCCACTGGTAAACCATCTCTTCTTGATCAAGGTTAAGTGGAACATTTTCTCCTTTGATCTTTAGTTTTATTCCCTGTGTCTCAAAGGCTGGGGGAAATAATATTCCGTTATGTTGTAATGTTTTCCATTTCATCTATTTTCACTCTTAAAATTGCGGACTTTGACAAAAATGGGAATCTATGTGTATATCAATTTAACGTAGGCATGCTCTTATCTGGGAAATAGCTCTTTTGACATGTATTTTTCGAATTCTATGTCTGATTTTGATTTTTTTGCCTCCATAAACATGGCTGCATCTGCTCCTGCAATATATCGCGGTTTCATTTCCTCATCGTGAATTGCCTTTAGAACTACTTCAGCAACCTGTGATGGTGCAGTTCCCATCTCTACCATCATCTTTAATCCTGCAAGCATGTTGTCTGTAATTTGTTGATATTTGGGATCTTTCTTTGATTCTGGAATCTTCATGGAATCAAAAAAGTTAGTCTTGATAACTCCTGGCTCGATCAAGGTTGTCTTTATTCCAAACATTCCAAGCTCATACCTTAAACACTCCCCTAGACCCTCTAATGCAAATTTAGAGCTGATGTATGCGGGAGATCCTGGAAGACCCATTCTTCCTGCAACTGAACTAATGTTTACAATAATCCCAGAACCCTGTTTTCTCATTATTGGAGCGACCTCTTGAATTATTCTAACAACACTGAAAAAATTGGTCTCAAACTGTTTTCTAAAATCATCCACTGATACATCTTCGGTACATCCAAACTGCCCATATCCTGCATTGTTTACTAGGACATCAATTCTACCTTCTTCTTCAATTATTTTTTTAACTGCATCAACAATTGATTCTTCGCCATCAACATCCATCTCTATAATGCTAATTGGCAGATTTTCTTTTTCTGCATCTTTTTTTAAGTTCTCACCTTTACTTACATTTCTCATGGATGCAAAGGTAAGATAACCATCTCTAGCTAAGGCCAGGCAAGTCTCATATCCAATCCCAGATGAGCTTCCTGTAACAAGAGCCACTTTTTGCATATGTGTTGTAGAAATTTGTTATATTTATCCCATTTTGATTTTATACTAAAGGACGGTCTCCTTCTGTTGGATCAATCAACTTTGTCTTCTCTCCTGCATTAATCCTTTGAAGAATTTCAAGGGATGACTTTTTGTGTAAAAATTCATTGTTATTTCCACATCTGTATGAAAAGGTGCATCTGGGACAACCCGATTCATTTTGGCATGGACACTCTTTTATGATAAACATGCTTCTCTCAAAGGCATTTTCGAGCCTGTCATAGAGGGCTTTGCTTGCCCCATTTCCGCCTATTGCTCCATCATAGATGAAAATCAGACCTGAGGTTCCAAGGGAAATCCCTCCCAAATCCTGAGATACCCCTCCTGTTATCATGTTACTTCCTTCAATTATCACGTGTTCTGTTGCATGGTATCCACTAGCTTCAGTATATTCCTCATCTTCTGCATCTTGAATTTCTTTTAGTGGCCTTGGTGCATGAAAAACAATACCTTTTGTGATAAAGTCATATTCTAGCGGTTCATCAAGCAGCACCTTTTCTCCCTGGGTGACCTCTTGCCCTAACTCGATGTTTACATAACCATAAACCTGTTTTTTAATATGCAATTTACAAAAAGCTACTTCGAGTCCGAAGGCTTTTCTTTTTTCAAAAATAGTTTCAATTGTGGGCCATTCTTCGGTTAATGCTTTGGTATAGTATGGATAATCTTTTGGAATTCTTTCTAACTTTGCATAATTTTTTTTAGGATACCCCATTTCTTTTACACGGTATCTAAACCCCGCAAGAAAATAGATTGCATCTTTGTGAAGTTCTTCAAGTGCAATCGGCAAAGTTCTATCTCCGACCTTTCTTTCGTTTAAGAAAATATCAATTGACTTTCCAATGCCCCTTATGCTGTAATCATTTAACGTTGAACCAATTTGATCAAAATTCGGAATTATTCTATTGTTGAATAAAACAAGATTTCCTTCGTCTAGGTGATAATCGATCACTTCTTTATGCTCTTGCAGTTCGTGCTTTGAAATGGGTTTGTCGCATGCCATTGCCAAAACCTGAAATTCTTCTACAAATGGGTTCTTAGGATCAATATACGTCCTCTCCACATCTTCAAAATAGTCGTCAGGATGATTCTTGTAGTACTGAGAAATTGGGTCATTCCCAAGAGCCAAAAATGCATAACCTCTTTGTCCTTTTCTTGCAGCCCTTCCAATTCTTTGAATTAAACGATTAACTGGTATTGTTGATGAGATAACACCATCTACATTTCCTACATCTATGCCTAATTCAAGCGTAGGAGTACACGATATTGCCTGAAGAGTATCTCCTTTGAACTCTTTTTCTACGGAGCGGCGATAATTTGCCATCAGCCCTGCTCTGTGAACTTTGATGTTGACTTTTTGTTTTTTTGCCTGAATAGCTAACAACTCTGAGTTCAAATGAGAATTATTGAACACCATAGTTTTGTGATTTTTTTCAGTCAACCTCTTAGTCAAATCAACCATTAATGCTCTTTGATTTCTCAAAGAAGGAAAAAGCATTACAAAATCTGTCTGTCCTTTTTTTCCTGAACCGTGGACTATCTTCATTTTTACTCCAAATAGTTTTTCACAAAACTCTTTTGCATCCTCCAATGTTGCCGAAGCAGCTACGAATTGTAGCTTGCTTGCACATACTCTCTTTAGACGTTTAATGATATAATGTACATTTGAACCGAAAATACCTGAATAAACATGAGCCTCATCTACAACAAGAATTTTCACAGTTGCTAAAAGTGAGCCAAATTTTGTTTGGTGCCATAAATGGTAATGAATCACATCAAAGTTAGTAACAAGGATTTGGGGTGGGTTTTCTAAAATCTCTCTTCTTTCTGTTTGGTTAGTATCTCCATCAAATACTTTAACATCTATCCCTACTTTTTCAGCAAAATTTTTGATTTTAGGATACTGGTCTCTTGCAAGTGCCTTTGTTGGATAAACAAATACAGCAAAAACATTTCCTGAATCACCAGAGTTTTTTATTTTTTGAACAACTGGAATCAAAAACGCTTCTGTTTTTCCTGATGCAGTGGGAGCTTCAATTACGACATTTTCGCCAAAAACAATTTCTTCTATTGCCTCTTCTTGAAATTTATAAAATTGATTGATTTCAATTTTTTTGAGATGACGTGTAATTGCATCATCAAGACCTACATCTTCGATTTTTGAGCCCATTTTAGGCTCGGGATTCTTCAAAACTTTGTATTGTGAGATGTAATCTTTTTTGGAGTAAAGAACATTTTCTGTAATTATATCTGGTTTGTTCTCTCCTATCATTTTTTTTATTTCATTTTCTGCTCTGACGATGCCTTCCTCTTTGAGATTTTCTGAAATTCCGTTTTCAGAAACCAATCCTTGATCAAACCTAGATAAAAATTCCAAAAATACTTCATCATAGTTTTTTGAAAATTCTAGAAGATCCTCTATCCCGCAACTATTACATGAAACATGCATCTTCTTGTTGAAAGTTTTTTGAATCTCTATTTTCGATTTACATTTAGGGCAGGAAAATTTCAAAGATTATCTGATTTTTGAAAAATTATTGGAAATTTATTGTTTGATTGTTTTTGAATCTTAATTCCACGACATTATTAAGCTAGGAAAGGATTCTCAATTCTAAAATTGAAAAAGATCGAAATAAACAAAATTTACAATAAAAATTGTATAGAGGGGATGGAGTTTCTTCCCAAAAACAAAATTGATCTAGTAATTACTGATCCTCCTTTTGCCATTAATTTTAAGGCAAAAAAGGCAAACTATAATCGAATTTCATCAAGGGTAATCTCTGGATATAATGAGATCAAGCCTGAGGATTACTATGATTTTACTTATCTATGGATGAAAGAAGTATTTCGAGTTCTAAAAGACTCAGGGAGCATGTATGTTTTTTCAGGCTGGAACAATCTAAAAGATATTCTACGTGCATTAGATGATGTTGGGTTTACGACAATTAATCATATTATATGGAAATACCAGTTCGGAGTGGTAACGAAAAAAAAATTTGTCACCTCTCATTACCATTGCCTCTATGTTTGCAAAAACAATGACAAAAGAAAATTCTTCCCATTTTCACGATTCAAAAAAGAAGACAAGACAAAGGAGGGTAGAAGCCTACACTATAAGGATAAAGAAGATGTTTGGGATATCAAAAGAGAATACTGGACTGGGGATGAAAAAACACCAACCAAACTTCCATCAGAACTAATTGAAAAATTACTTCAATACTCTAGTGAAAAAAAAGACATTGTAATGGATCCTTTTCTTGGCTCAGGACAAGTTGCAGTAGTCAGTAAATCTTTGGGAAGGAGATATGTTGGGTTTGAGATTGTTCCGGAATATTACAAATTTGCAAAAAAACGATTAGATAAAAATCTCTACAGAATTAAAAAATCAAATTAGTTTGGTTTTTGGTTTTCAGGATCGTCAATCTTTTTTTGACCAATTTTATCAGAAATTATCTTTTGCAGTTCTTCATCTGTTTTCCCGTCTGGCTTGATTCCAAGCGATTTTGCAATAACTTCATTTTTTTGTCTTTCATTTTCCACAGGACCTGAAATTTCTACACTATCATGTGAGACTTCTTTTAACTGGTTTTGTACGTCAGCTTTGGCTTGATTGTACTCACTAACTGCTTTTCCCAATTTTTTAGCAGCTCCTGGCAAGTGACCTGTCCCCAAAAATAAAATCAACACCACAAAAATTATGATTACCCACTCCCCCCCAACTATATTCAAAGAGTATTCAATCATGGTATCAAATGACTTTGTTTGAAATTAAACGTAATGTTTCTTGTACTCACTGACTCAATCTCAAATTCTCTGAATTCGTTTGGGCTCGAGTTTTTTTCTTGAAAGTATGGCCAGAATAGTGACTCCTATCCCTACAATGAAAAATACCAAGTATGGTGCCTGGTCTCCAAACGACTGTGTGATTGGACCTCCTATTGTTGGACCGATTGCCCAGCCTATTCCAAAAACTGTCTCATACGCGCCAATTATCTTACCTGATATGCCCTTTCGTGTTTTACTCAAAATAATCTCAAGGGTCAAAGGGAAAAATATGCTAAATCCAAATCCCATCAAAACTAACGCCACTCCGTAAACGATGATGGAATCAGAGACTACAGAAAATGCTAATCCTAAGGAGACTGCAATTGTAGCTGCGATGAGGGTTTTGCTTGTATGACGTGAGAACTTACCAGCAAGGGCAAGCGATACAACTCTGGAAACTCCAAATGCAAAATACAATAACAAAATATCTGTGTCAGACATTCCATTGTCATTAAGAAAAGCAGGGTAAATTGACAGAATAATCCCAAATGACGATGTGCAAAATATCAAAAGGATTATCACCTCGGGAAACTTTTTCATTTCTTTGATTGATGAAAATGAAAATTTCTCATGGTGATCCTTTACGTTTTTTCTTGAAACTAATAGGGCAGTGATAATGGCAGTAGCTAAGATAAACGCAGTCACCTGAAATAGTACCCTGTAGGTAATGTCCATCTCCTCAAGAAACACTGTACCCAAGAGCGGCCCAATCATGAATCCCAAAACAAAGAACATTGTAAACCATGAGATGTTTCGAACTCTGTCTTTTTCTGAACTTTCTTTTGAAATAATGGATTCACATGGTGGCCAGAAAAATGCATGAGCAACTCCTGTCATTATTCGGAACCCCATTATTTCTGGCACTGATTGTGCAATTGAAAGAAGATAGATGGATGCAGAATTGATGGCTGCTCCAAGGGCTAGAAGATACCCGTTATTGAATTTGTCAAGTAAAATCCCTACAAATAATGGAATGAACATGTATGGAATAAAATTTGCAAGCCCAATCAGACCCAGCTCAGAATAACTCGCATCAATTACATTTTTTGCAAAAACTGGAAGAATGGGGCCGTGAAGTCCATAAGAGATTCCGATGATTAGACCTGTTATGTTTACGAGAATTAGTGCCCTGTTCATTTGTATGCGGCAACCATTATTGCCCCGCCCATAAGATCTTTCTCAAACTCTACTCGTGAGAATTTCTCCAAGAGAAGCGCTTCTAATTTTTTATTTTTAGGCCATCTCTTGTAGGTCCCATAAAGTGTAGCAAATTTGAGTCCAAGTTTACCTCCTGCAATAAAAGCCAGTATCGGAAGTATTGCTCTAAGGTAAAATGACACTCCAAATCTAATAAAAGCCTCATCTGGTTTTCCCAAATCTACAATTACAAACCTTCCATCTTTTTTCAAAACTCTGTGAATTTCCGATATTGCTATTCTGAGATTTATTGCGTCACGAAGTGAGTATCCGCACAAAACTGCATCAAATTCTTCATCCCTAAATGGGATGTGCTCAAAAACCCCATTTGCCATGTCGGGGGTTTTCTCAAAAAAGGTTCCAGTGTTTTTCAGCATCGGAACAAGAGGGTCATAAAGTGTAATTGAGATGTCTCCATTGCAAATGTTTGATGCCGTCTTTGACATGTTTCCAAAACCAGAACCTGCATCAAGTATTTTGTTTCCTGGCAAGACTCGTCCCTTGATGCCTCTATTTCGATGCTCGACATCTTTTCCAAGTGAGATGTAAGAATTTACTTTATCATATACTGGAATGATTTCACGGAGTACCTCTAGCACTTCTCCCCAATAACTTCCAAGACCCATCAGCTAACCATCTCTAAAAAATTGATATTGCTATTTTCAAATCTAAATGACTGCAGATTATTCTGCAGTAAACTTTGATGCATTTTGAGAATAATTTTTTAAATCTGATTCGGAAATTTTTTCAAAAACTTTGCCTTTACTTGTAACTTTTGCCATTTTTACAAAATCAACTCCTTCCTTTTTCTCTGCCTTGAGATTAATTGCTGCGATTGCAAGTGCTGCTGCATCCTCTAAACTCATATCTGCATTGTAGTTTTTCTCCAAAAATGAGTTTACTTCTTCAGAACCTGCTCCAATTGCAATTGCTGCATATTGTACAAAAGTTCCGCTAGGATCAGTCACATAGATTGATTCGCCTTTTTGGTCAACTCCTGCAATAATCAAGGCAACTCCGTTTGGACGGACTCCGGAATATTGAGTAAATTGATGAGATTGATCTGCCAAGTGTTTTGCAACGGTTCCAACTTCGACTGCCTCATCATAGGTCATTTTGTTTCCCTGTGAGAACAACCTTGCATTATCCACCTGAACTCTGGCATCTGGGATGTAACCTGCTGCGGCTACTCCTATGTGAAAATCTACTTGGAAAATCTTTTGAGTTACATTGCTTGTCTGAAGGGCTCTTGGTTTTTCTTCAACTGCCATGATCACTCCTTCTTTTGTTCGAATTCCAAGTGCTAAGGTTCCACGTTTTACTGTCTCAATTGCATACTCTACTTGGTAAATTCTGCCATCTGGAGAGTACATTGTAGGTGTCATATCGTAGCCACGTGATGCCATCATGATATGTCAAGTTCGCCTCTAAGTCAATTTAAGGGTAATTGTCTGGACTCAAATGGGAACAGATATGGAAAAGATTTGGAAATACGGTTTTAAGCAAAAAAAGTGCTCAATTGTTTAAGGTAAAATGAGCACACAGCAATTACAGGAATTCAAAGAAATCATCCGATCCAAGTCTGAATCTGATCAAAGAAAACCAGACAAAGATACTAGAAAATTACTGTTTTACCTTTTCACAAGCACTAGAGGGGGTTTTACGAGATTACGAATTATCATGCTTTTGCTTGAAAACCCGCTCAACACCCATCAACTATCACAAGAGCTTGACCTTGATTACAAGGCAGTTCAGCATCACATGAAAGTCTTAGAGAAAAACAACATGGTGAAAAAAATCGGTGACAAGTACGGTGCAATTTACCATCTCTCAACCTTTTTGGAGGTTAACATCAGGGCACTGGATGAGGCAATCGACAAACTAGACCGCAAAATGAACCACAAAAAGGTCTACATCTAAAGCAATTGATTTTTTAGAAACTCCTCATCAAAACCAATGTGAAAGATTCCAAAACGATTCATTGTGATGTGTGTGACGACAAAGTTGTTGAGGCAGAATGGGAATCTCACATTAAAACTGACACTCACAAAGAAAAGGCCTTGACCCAAATCATGGAAGATAGGATAGGAAAAGAGAGACTTGCAGACACCAGAGATGAGACTACTGAGTTTTTGGAGGAACTAGAACAAGACTATGCTGACAATAATAAAGATCCTTGATTATAGTATTGAATTTGTGATATCTAAAAATGGTGTTTTATCCGAAAATTTGATCTTCTAAAAGCTCATCGTACTCTTCTACCATTCTCATTGATAGAATAATACTTGGAATTACAGGCTCGCCTTTTGGTTTAATGCACTCTAATCCTAATCCCTCATTTGCAGTCTCA
Organism: Nitrosopumilaceae archaeon; assembly: GCA_049414205.1. Lineage (GTDB taxonomy): Archaea > Thermoproteota > Nitrososphaeria > Nitrososphaerales > Nitrosopumilaceae > Nitrosomaritimum. The sequence continues at coordinate 23,183 of JBMSGE010000004.1, read as the reverse complement.
ACACTCATCATAACTTGAACTTCGTCTTCTCTGAACAAAGGAATCATAGATTGGTTTACGATTACGTCTTTTGATGTTCCGTGGTAAAGGTTTGCTCGGATGTTAGAGTTTGGAATGTCCTCTCCATTTTTTCTCATCCAAATATCTACATAGCGAGAAACATCTCCTTTCTTTCTACCCACTTGAGGTGCAGCCATTATGAAATAAAGTCCTGATCTTTTGATTCTGATAATTGAATTATCTTTTGTTGTGAAATGTTCTATTCCAGTAATTGCATCGTTGACATTAAGTGCAACTGGAGTTGCTGTTTTTGCCTTCTTTGGTCTTTGATCGTGATTGCAAGACATTTGTGCAAAATCCCTGATCATAAATTAAACAATTTTTGCGTGGCTTATAAGCTATTCGTAAATATTTTTTCCAAACATATTATCTTCATACGTGATTAAATCTCAGATCGCAGAAACATACTTAAATAAACAATAGTCAAGAAAAAAACGATTACCTTGGTAAAGTTTGGTGCAGATCCTTTTGCAAATGCAACAAAACAACTTCATGATGCTTGCGAAATTTTAGGAATTAAAGATGAAGGATTGATAAAATATCTTGCAATGCCAAACAAAATGTTGAGGGTAAAAATTCCCGTAAGAATGGATAACGGAAAGATTAGAGTATTTACAGGTTTTAGAAGTCAGCACAATAACGATAGAGGTCCATACAAAGGCGGAATTAGATATTTCGATCCTGAGGGTGGAGTTGAGTATATGGAAAGAGAAGTTATGGCTCTTTCAGCATGGATGACATGGAAAACATCAATTGCAGGCGTCCCATTAGGCGGCGGAAAAGGAGCAATTTTTGTAAATCCTAAAAAAGAAAAATTCTCCAGAATTGAAATGTCTAGATTAACAAGAAGATTCGCATTTATGATTTCAGAAATCATCGGTCCACAAAAGGACATTCCTGCACCTGATGTTTACACAACAGGAAAGGAGATGACACAAATCATGGATACTTATGGTAAACTAAATGGCGTTACTCATCAACCCGGAGTTATTACAGGAAAACCAATTCCAATGGGTGGTTCTCTTGCAAGAAATGTAGCAACTGGTTTAGGAACTGCATATTGTGTAAGAGAAGCAGCACAAGAAATCGGATTGCCCTTGAGAGGAGCCAAAGTCGTTCTGCAAGGATTTGGAAATGCATCAACATTTGCAGGTGAATACTTGGAGAAAATGGGATGTATTATCATTGGAGCATCTGATTCAAAGGGTGACATTATCAAAACTTCTGGAATGAAAATGAAAGACCTTGAAAAATGGAAACGTAACAAGGGCACTGTTGTTGGATTCCCTGGAAGTACCAAAGTAACTACTGAAAGATTACTTACAACAAAATGTGATATTTTAATCCCAGGCGCACTGGAAAACCAGATTAATGCAAAAATTGCAAAGAATATTCAATGTAAAATAATTGGAGAATCTGCAAACGGACCTACATTACCAGAAGCAGATCCAATTTTGTTCAAAAAGAAAGTAGTTGTAGTTCCTGATATTCTTGCTAACGCCGGTGGTGTTACCATATCATACTATGAATGGGTTCAAAACAACATTGGCCAATATTGGGGATTCGTCCATGTTGCAAAATTAATGGAAGATCATCTTATCACCGGATTCCATGATGCATATGACCTTGCCCAGAAAAAGAAAATCGATATGAGAAGAGCCTGTATGGCTATTGCTGTAAAGCGTGTAGTAGAAGCATTCGAGCTTCGTGGCATCTGGCCTTAGACAATATAAGACTCGTAACAAACTAGTTGCTCAATAAACCTAATTTTCCCTTTGGTAATTTTTGTTAATTTTTTCTTGAATGTCAAATCAATTTTCGTCCTTCTCTGTAAAAGTTGAATTGTTTTTCCAGTAAGGTACTTTCCCTTTCTGTCCCCGTCAAAGAGAATAATCAAACTCTCATGTCTTGCAACTGAATCTACAAAATTAATCATTCCGCCAAACTTGTGAAACTCTAAAACTTTTCCTGAAAAACCAATCCTTTTCAAAGCTGCAGAATCTCTCTTTCCTTCCACAACCACAACACTTTCTTTCATGGAATTTAGATGCGAAACAAAATTCTTCAACTCTGCAATTTCTTGCTCCGTTACAAGCACAATTAGTAATCTGCTTTAACATATTAAGCACTTTTGCTCGATTTCATCATGTCTGATGTTCTGTTTGTGCAAAACACTAGGATAGAAGGGTCTGGGTATCTTGGAGAATTAGTAAAAGAAGATGGATTTAATGTGCAGTCAGTTCATGCAAAAAATGAAAGCATTCCACAAAAAGAATTTTCTCTAGTTGTAATTTTAGGAGCTCCTGAAAGTGCTAATGATGATTTACCATATTTACAAGAAGAGCAAAAGCTAATCAAAAAAAATGTAGATAAAGAAATTCCGGTACTCGGAATTTGCTTGGGCTCTCAATTAATTGCAAAAACATTTGGAGCAAATGTCTATCCTGGACCAAAAAAAGAGATTGGTTTTTACAATGACTTAATTGCAGAGTCCAATTCGAGCCTATTTTCAGGGTTTGAAAAACCGTTTACTGTTTTTCACTGGCATGGCGATACCTTTGATTTGCCAGAAGGTGCAACAAGACTAGTACATTCAGAAATCTATCCTAATCAAGCATTTCAATACAAAAGTGCAGTAGGATTACAATTCCACATGGAGGTCAACGAAGAAATGGTCAACCTCTGGTTGGATAACACCGAAAACAAACTACGTGAAATTCCATACATTGATCCTGAAAAAATCAGATCTGACATTGATGAAAATATTTCAATTGTCAAAACCAATATGAAGAATTTTTACAACAATTTCAAATCATCATTCCAACTTTGACCAAAGTTTAATATATTGAGTTTTAACTTCAACGATCGAACGATGGCTGCAGTTAAGAAAATTTTTGATGAAATTATCCAAACTGATCACAAAGTCATCACTGAAGAATCATCAAAATCTATTCTCAAAACTTATGATGTTAAAGTACCACCTTATGCATTAGTAACTTCTGCAGAAGAAGCAGCAAAGCAGGCAAAGAAAATTGGTTTTCCTCTTGTTATGAAAGTAGTATCACCACAAATCCTACACAAAACTGATGTTGGTGGAGTTAAAGTTGGATTAGACAATGTCAATGATGTAAAAAAGACATTCACTGACATGTATGGCAGACTTTCAAAAAAGAAAGGTGTCCATGTTAAAGGAATTCTTCTTGAAAAGATGGTTCCAAAAGGTGTTGAACTAATTGTAGGTATTCAAAACGATTCCCAATTCGGTCCAATCATTATGGTCGGCCTTGGAGGAATTATGACAGAAGTGATGAAAGATGTTGCATTTAGAATGCTTCCAATCACAACTTCTGATGCAAAATCAATGTTAAACGAACTCAAAGGCTCCAAACTTCTCAAAGGCTTCAGAGGAAGTGAGCCAATTGATACTAACATGGTTGCAAAAATGTTGGTAAACATTGGAAAATTAGGCGTAGAAAATGCAGATTACATAAACAGCATTGACTTTAACCCTGTGATTGTATATCCAAAATCACACTTTGTAGTTGATGCAAAAATTATTCTAAATAAAGAGATAAAGAAAAATTCTATCTCAAAAGCCAAACCAAGCATAGACAACATGGAGACATTCTTTACTCCAAAATCCGTTGCACTAGTTGGCGCATCAGCAACAGCAGGAAAGATTGGAAACTCTATTCTGGATAGTCTGGTAAATTATGATTTCAAAGGGAAGGTTTATCCAATTAACCCAAAGGCCGATAAAATCTTTGGACAACAATGCTATCCATCAGTTTCGGCTATTCCTGGCAATGTTGACCTTGTTGTAATTTCAGTTGATTTGTCTATGACTCCTCCTGTCTTGGAGGATTGTGCAAAGAAAGGAGTTCACAGTGTTGTAATTGTATCAGGTGGAGGAAAAGAACTTGGCGGAGAGCGTGCAGCATATGAAGCTGAAGTCGCAAGATTATCTAAAAAATACAAAATCAGAATTATCGGTCCAAACTGTATTGGAATGTTCAACGCTGCTAATCGCCTTGATTGCGCATTCCAAGGACAAGAAAGAATGCTACGTTCAAAATTAGGCCCTGTTGCATTCTTCTCACAAAGTGGAACAATGGGAATTAGCATGTTGGAAAGTGCTGATACTTTCGGTTTATCCAAGATGATCAGTTTTGGTAATCGCTCTGATGTTGATGAAGCAGATATGATATGGTATGCTGCAAATGATCCTCAAACAAAAGTAATCGGATTATACGTTGAAGGATTCGGTGATGGTAGAAAATTCATTAATGTTGCAAAACGCGTAATGAAAGAAAAGAAGAAACCAATTGTTATCTGGAAAAGTGGAAGAACTGCTGCTGGAGCAAAACAAGCAGCTTCACATACTGGCTCACTTGGAGGCTCAAATGCAATCATTATGGGCGCATTTAAGCAAGCAGGAATTATCTCAGTTGACAGCTATCAAGAACTCGCTGGAGTCTTAAAGGCGCTGGCATGGCAACCATCTGCAGCAGGTAATCGCGTTGCTATGACTAGTAATGGCGCTGGTCCAATGATTGGAGGAATTGATCAATTAGAAAAATTCGGTTTAACTATTGGAAAATTATCTCCAAACCTTCTCAAAAAAATGAAAGCACGTTTCCCACCAGCTGTTCCAATTCACAATGGTAATCCTGCTGATGTAGGTGGTGGTGCAACTGCAGATGATTATAGATTTGTTATTCAACAATTCATGGATGAAAAAAATATAGATATTGCAATGCCATGGTTTGTCTTCCAAGATGATCCTCTGGAAGAAACAATAGTTGATTATCTAGCAGAATTCCAAAAGACAGGAAAGAAACCACTACTAGCTGGAGGAAACGGTGGTCCATATACTGAAAAAATGATAAAACTAATTGAGAAACATAATGTCCCCGTTTACCAAGACCTCAGAACTTGGGTTGCAGCTGCATCTGCACTTCATCAATGGGGAAAAATCTCTAAAAAATAGATAACATTTAAGTCTCGCATAACTTCGCCCAATACTATGTCACTAGTTACTACATCTACTTCTGACGGTATTTGTACAGTCAAAATCAACAGACCTGACAAACTAAATGCCATGAACACAGATGTTGCAAAAGAGCTCATCAAAACTTTTGAAAATCTCAACCATGATGATTCTGTAAAAGTAATCATCCTTACTGGTGAAGGTGAAAAAGCATTTTCTGCAGGAGCTGACATTGAATACATGTCAAAAATTTCTGCAGATGAATCAGTCGAGTATGCAAAGACTGGACAGCTTGTAACCGCAACAGTTGAGCTCGTAAAACAACCTACTATTGCAGCCGTGAACGGATTTGCATTAGGTGGTGGTTGTGAGCTTGCAATGTCTTGTGATATTAGAATTGCAGCAGATACTGCAAGACTAGGTCAACCAGAAGTCACAATTGGAATCCCACCAGGTTGGGGAGGAACACAAAGATTGATGAGAATTGTAGGAATAGCAAAGGCAAAAGAGCTTGTCTATACTGGCAAGATGGTAAAAGCAGATGAGGCAAAGGAAATTGGTTTGGTAAATCAAGTAGTTCCATTAGCTTCACTTCAAGAAGAGGCCCTAAAGATGGCACAACAAATTGCTGGAAACTCTACCATGGGTGTTCAGATGTCAAAAGTTGCAATCAACAAGGGAAGAAACGCAGATCTTGATACAGGTCTTTCTATAGAACTTCTTGCATGGAGAAACTGCTTTACTCATCCAGATAGAGAAGAACGAATGACTGCTTTTGTCAACAAGTCAAAAAAATAATCTATTCCACACTTCTTTCTTATTTTCATTATTGTTTAAGAGAAAAACCATTCCATGCCTATTAGATGATTATTGTTTTGGAGATTTTTTTAGAAACATGAATTAATAACTGGTTATGTGATTATTTTATCGGGATAATGGGTACACCACGGGAACAGCAGCAAAAAAAAGAGACTACAAGAAGTATTACTTATCGACTTCCAGAATCTCTGATCAATGCACTGGATGGTGAGGCAAAACAAAATAAAATTTCTCAAAATGTACTGGTCAAACAAATTCTTGAAAGGTACATACAGTGGGACAGATATTCAGACAAAATTGGAATGGTTCCTGTTCCAAAAGAGATACTAGAATCATTAGGAGAAGACCTCGATGGCAAAGACATTGATGAAATAATCAACGTTGTATTTCCAATGATCAAAAACAATGTCATGTACATCAAAGGCGGCTATGATTTAGAGCGATGTATTGAAACCCTTGAGGATTACATGCGGGCATCTGGAATGAACTCTGATCACAGAATTGATGGGGAGCTTCACACTTTTATCATACAACATGATTTGGGAATGAAATGGTCAGTATTCACCGAACAACTTCTAACTCAAATCTTTCGTAACTTTGCCTCTGACAGAGATTTAAAATTCCAGACCACTGATTCGACCGTGATTTTAAAAGTTGCTCTTGGTTCAGATTTTGATGAGCATCATTATCAAAGCTGAGATTCAATTTAGTCATTGAAATATTTCTAGAACCATAGATTTTCAATGAATTCTTCTAGCAGTACGATACAGTTATGGATCGAACAAATAATGGATGATTCTGTCCTATCTGTAAACTCTACTGTTTCAGCTTACGATGCTGCAAAACTAATGGAAGAATCAAAAGCGGGTGCTATTGTGGTTTTAGAAAACCAAGTACCAACAGGGATTGTGACTAACAAGGATTTGGCAGTAAAAATAATCGCTCACTCTTATCCTGCCGATACTCCAATCCGCAGAATAATGACATCTCCACTAATTTCCATTTCGCCAGAAACTGATATGGAAACTGCTTCGGAACTAATGACTTCAAGAAAAATTCGAAAACTTCCAGTTATTGATAATGATGAAGTAATTGGCATAGTTGTTGCCTCAAAAATAGCTGAACCTAATCGAGAATCTTAAAAATTCTTGGTTTTTCCTAAATTACTAGTTGGTCTAGGGTGAAAAGCTTATTATAATTTGAAACGACTTTTTGAATTATTATGGCATCTGAACAAACCCAAAAGTTGATCACTGTCACTCCAAAAGCAGCAGAAAAGATTGTCGAGTTTATGAAAGAAGAAGCAGACAATCCTGAATACCTTAGAGTATACGTCCAAGGTGGAGGCTGCTCAGGTCTATCTTATGGTATGGGCTTTGAGAAAGCACCAGAAGAGGATGACTTGGTACTAGAGGAAAGCGGAGTGAAACTAATCGTAGATAGTTACAGTGTAGACCATCTTAAAGGTGCAAACGTAGACTACATTGAAAGCCTTATGGGCTCAGGATTTAAAATCAACAATCCAAACGTAACAAATTCCTGTTCATGCGGTCACTCTTTTAGCACTGAATAAGCCTGTTTTTTATTTTTCATTTTTTATATTCTCTAATGTGTATTGAGCCCATCTGAGAATCTTCAAAATCCAAAAAATTCTGCTCAAATGCTTGCGATACCCTCATATATCGAGAAACGAAAACCCAACCATGATAATTAAGGAGATGAAAAATTTATGCCTCAATCAGGAATTGTCAAATATCACGTTAAACTTTCCTATGAAGTTGATGGGCTCGTTGAAAGAGCAGACATAATCGGTGCTATCTTCGGCCAAACAGAAGGACTGTTGGGCCCGGAGATGAACTTGAATGAGCTGCAACGAGTTTCTAAGGTCGGACGAATTGAAGTTGATGCAAAATCAACTTCAAATACCACCAGTGGAACAGCTGTTATTCCAATGAGCACTGATATTGATACCTGCGCATTAATTGCTGCAGGAATTGAGAGCATTGACAAAGTAGGTCCATTTGATTGCAGTTTCAAACTGGTATCCATCGATGATGTAAGAGCTGCTAAAAAAGATGATATCGTAAAACGAGCAAAAGAAATCAAACAACGTTGGGCTACTAAAACAGTAAGCGAAGGCGAAGGAATGCTCAGAGACGTACATGAAGGAGATTCACGTAAACTCTCAACTTACGGTCCATCCAAACTAACATGCAGCCCTGGTGTGACTGATTCACCTTGGATTATTCTTGTTGAAGGAAGAGCAGATGTGATCAACTTGTTAAGGGCAGGATATGACAATGCGATTGCCATTGAAGGTGCAAAAATTGATGAGTCAATTAAGGAACTCTGTAATTCTAAAGATAAAGTAGTAGCTTTCATTGATGGTGATAGAGCTGGCGGTTTCATACTAAAGGAACTCAAATCAGTAGTTAATCTTGATTATGAATTGCAAGCTGATACTGGCGTGGAAGTAGAAGAATTAACTCCACAAAGATTAGATGAAATTCTAAAACCCGTTAAAGAAGAAATTGAAAGCGGCGGACCAGCTCCACCAACTCTCAAAAAAGAGGAAGACAAACCAATCGCTGACTTGGCATCTAAAATATTCCCAGATCTAAATGAAACACTCGAAGCAATAGCTTTGGACGGTGATCAAAAAGAAATTTTCAAGGTTCCAATAAGCGAGGTGGTAAGTAAATTATCTACTCAAACTGGAATCAAATACCTTCTTCTTGATGGCATCATTACTCAGAGACTTTTAGAAGGTGCAAAAAACGCTGGAATTGAATGCGTTATCGGTCACAGAGTTGCAAAATTATCAAACTCCGATGGCCTAACTCTAAAAACATTCGGTGAATTAGGCGTAGCATAGGGTTTCTAAATGACTGAACTCAAGATTCAGCATATTCTAACTCTCACTCATCTTTTATCTAAAGGGGCAAAGCACAACTTTGTTACTATAACCACTTCTTCTTTGGGAAAAAGCATCAAAAAATCTCAGCAATCTGCATCAAAACACCTGTTGGAACTAGAAGAAAATAATTTCATCGAAAGAATACTCAGTGGAAGAAAACTCTCTGTGAAAATTACTCCTAAAGGATACTCTGAGATGGTCAAGCTATCAAATGTCCTCCAAAAGAGTTTGAGCTCTTCGCCTTCTCATGTTTTGCTAAAAGGATCCCTGGTTTCTGGAATGGGTGAGGGTGCATACTATATGTCCCTTAAAGGATACACAAAACAATTCAAAACAAAAATTGGCTATGTGCCATTCCCTGGAACCTTTAATGTGAAACTTGGTAAAAAAGAGTACACAGAAGCAATTAGGCAATTTGAAGGAATGGAAGGCATTCACATCGATGGATATTCTGATGGAAAGAGAACTTATGGATGGGTAAAGTGTTTTTCTGCCAAACTAAACTCTTCAGTTGATTGCCAGTTAATTCGGTTAGAAAGAACACACCATGACACCTCTACAATCGAGCTAATATCGAAAACCAACCTAAGAAAAACTGCAAAACTTTCCGATGGATCAAAAGTCACAATTACAATTCCAATCAATGGAAAGTAATCTAGATACCGTGAATGTCCTCGCCGTATTTTTTTTCTATAATGGAGCTTGACACTTCAGGAATTGGTGATTGAAGTCTTGCAACTGTCACATCCAGGCTTATTTTCTTGCATCCTTCTGTTATGAATTTCTCTTGATGAATCTGGTCATACCCGAGTGCTATTACCTGAGGTCGAATAAGATCAACGGTTTTGAATATGTCTCCTTCATGGCCAACTATGCTCAAATCCACCACTGAAAGGGAGTCTACAAGCATTTTTCTCTGGTTTTGGTTGTGAAGCGGAAGACGTTTTTTCATCTTCTCTGCAGTTTTATCGGTCGCAATCACTACTATGAGAACATCTCCTAGAGCCTTTGCAGCATTTAGGGTGTGAATGTGACCTGGATGAATTATGTCAAAAACCCCTCCTGCTAAGACCACTTTAAGAGAACTTCGACCAGTCTCAGTTAGAGTTTTTTTATCTTCTTTGATTAGTTGGTTTGAAATACACTCTTTTATTTTTGAGTCAATCATCTCGTCTGCTAGGCCCTTTTCTTTTATGATTTCCACTGGGTCTCTGCCACTTAATGATGCTACATACATTGATGATAAAATTAACTTCTCTACGGGTTTCAACTTTATTTTATAGAATCGACCCACTCTTTAATTCATCGATAACTACATCTTAGGATCAAAGCCTTTTGCCAACCTTAGGGCATCGACCAAACCATCTGCATACCCAATGCTAAGTATTGCTACCTCATCCTGACCGTCTTCTAGAAATTTTTCTGCATCTTGAATGTACAGCTCTGCATTTTCCAAAATTATTTGATATTCCTTTTGTCCTTTGTAATGAGGTTCTATCTCTTCTAAGGCTTCTCGAACCATTGGAACATACTTTTTCATCATTTGAATTGAAATCTTTTTGGTTTTCTCAGAATTGTCTGTCGGTTCATCCAGACAATCTCCTAATATTTTCAGAGCGTCTGATTCAGTAAAGTGAAGTCTACCTGTGATGATTACAGTGTGTGGGGGCTTTCCAAAGTCCATCTTTTTCAGACTAGATATTTTTCCAGAAATAATTGATTGATTTGCAAATCCCACCCTTGATGCCACAACGGCATAAGTTGACGAATCAATCACGTTTCTTTTTTGCCCCTTTTCAGTTTCTACCAGTCCCATCAAAGCATCTTTTGGATCCAAAAAGAAATCCTTGTCTTGATTATATTCTAGGAGCAAAACGGTGTGATTTCCTTCGATGATATTTTTGTAAATAACATAGTATGGTGTGGTAAGTGATTTCATCTCACTCATTATAGTTGCAATTCTTCCAACTTTGTAAAAATGAAGACCGCACTCACCTATCATTGAAGTCAACGAAGAAGATGCATGGATTGACTTTGTTTTTATTTTTTCTTCTATGGCTCTAGTACGCAGCTCTATGTGGGTTGTGGCAATGTATGGGTCGCCATATGAGAGAAGAACAACTTTATTTCTTTTCGCGTTTTTTAAAATCTCATTTCCATCCTCAACTAGCCATCTTTTTGCAGGTTTGAATTCCCCCTTTGTCATTTTTTTAATCTTTGATAAATCAGATTTTCCAATAGGGCTGGTAAACTGTTCAAGATAAACGATATCGGCTTTTGCTAAAACTTCTTGGGCCTCAAGTGGTATTGATTTTGCACCAGAAATTCCTAGGCCTACAAACCAAAGCATTACTGTATCTTCATTTTTCTATCGTGAAGTCGTTTCAAATGCTGTAAAGTTTTCTTTAAGATTTCAATTCCCCGAAGGTACTCGTCAATTGAGACCTTTTCATCAATCGTATGTGCTTCATGAGGATCTCCTGGACCATAAGTTACGACAGGGATGCTCCATTGGTTTCCAATGACATTCATGTCCCCAGTACCAGTCTTTCGAATTAACGTTGGTCTGGAATGCTCTACTTCCATTACTCCTAAGGTAAATGCCCTGACAATCGGTGAGTTGTGTGGTGCCTCAAAAGGTTCAGTCTCATCAAGTATTGAGTAAAATGCTTCTATCTGTCTTCTCTCAGAAATTTCCTTTACCAGCGTGGCAATTTTTTGCTCGACTGCTTTACAATTCATATCCACTGGAATTCTAATGTCCATTGTTGCCACACACTCCTTTGGTGTAACGTTGTGACTTGTTCCTCCAGTGATCTCTGTTAGAGTTGCAGTAAGCAGCATTCCCTTGGTTTTTTCTTCTTGTCCACTCTCCAGTCCCTGTTTGAGCTCGTTTGTAAAAATCATAGATTCTTCTATTGCATTTTTTGAGAGCCAAGGAGCGCTGGCATGGGAGCTATCCTCTGCTGTAATTTTTAGATTAATTGCTAATCTTCCTTTGTATGCTATTGTCACTTGCTTGATGCCGCTTGGCTCACCGAAAATAGCGTAATCGATATCCATCTCTTTTTTGACCAAATTTTTAATTCCTGTAGCATTTCCCTCTTCATCAACTGCGCCAACAAAAATTACTGTCCCGTTGTTGTTTTGGATGGATGCTGCTGCAAAAAGCATGGCCATCAAAGGTGCTTTTGCATCTGAGGCACCTCTTCCATAAAGTGAATCTCCTTCTTTTCTTACCTTTACTTTTCCTGGTACGACGTCCATGTGACCGCACAACAAAATCTTTGGAGATCCAGAACCCTTCTTTGCCAAAATGTTTCCAACCTCATCAATGTGAATATCTTCAAAACCCAAATCATCACACTTGTCTGCAAGGAATTCTGCCATCGCTCTTTCATTTAGTGATGGTGTGTACAGACGAAGAGCCTTCTCAAGCATCTTAACTGCAAATCTTGGTGTTACGGTAAATGTTGTGTCCAATTCTTACTTGCCAGATTGCATTGCATAATCGAGCATTAATGAAGGTATGTCAACATCGCAAACTCTGACAGTGTTTTTGTATTCTGTAGTATTGTTTACCTCATGAACTACTAACCCTCTCTCGTCACTTTCCATCAGGTCTACGCCGACTATTTGACCTTGCACGGCATCTTTTGCTTTAATGCACATCTCCTCCATCTCCTTTGTGACTGGGCATGGGGTGGCAGTTCCTCCCAATGCCATGTTTGTTTTCCAGTTTCCATCACCTGAAGTTCTGTAAATCGCTGCCACAATTTTGTCTCCAACCATTATTGCTCTAATGTCTCTGGGAGGTCTTTTCACAAATTCCTCCAGATAGTGAACCTGGTAAATTGGATACATTTTTTCTCGGCTCTCGATGATGCCATCTGCAGAATCTTTATCATTTAATTTTGAAATTAATCTTCCCCAACTCCCAACGGTTGGTTTGATAACTTTGGGATATCCTTGAATGTCTAATGCTTCTAATGCTGCATCTTTGGAAAATGCAACAGTCGCATCAGGTGTTGGCACTCCGTGTTTTTTCAACAACATGTGGGTAAACAACTTGTTTCCAGCAAATATTCCGGTGTTAAGACAATTGATTACATTTACCCCAAGACCTTCAAGAGCTGCAGTGGAGTGCAAGTTTCTGTAGTAACTCACACATCTCTGAATTACAGTCCCATACTCTTCTGGTTTTTTCTCTAAATCTAAAAATAATTTTTTACAATCAACCATCTGGATATTGATGTTCTTTTTTTTTCCAGCTTCTAGTAGAGCTTTTTCTTCCCATCGGATGGTATCGTAAAGAATCGTTACGTCAGGATTCACTGTCCCCAATCCTCGCCAACCGTTTGGGCCGGCTTTAGATCGAAACCATCTGAACCTTTTGCTAATTCAAAACTTGCACCGCATTCGGGACATGTTACGATTTCTCCTTCTAAAGCATCGCTTGGTATGGAGATATCTGCATCACATTCATCGCATTTTGCCATTATTTTTCCTCGGATTTTTCTTTTTTGTCGTCATTAATTATCTTTTTTTCGAGTCTATCTGCTAAAGGAATTTCAATAAGATCTCCCATTCGTAGATTCTTCAAACCTGTCGCAACGGCTTTTGCAGATTCACTGTCTTTTTCAAGCCCCAAAATGGACATCAAATAAGACGCACCTGTTTTTCCTGCAAGCTCTCCGAAAACAATTCTCCTTCTATTGCCTACTGTTCTGGGTGGGATTGGCTCATAGGCTGCTGGGTTTCTGAGAATTGCAGCAAGGTGAGTTCCTGCCTTGTGCTTGTATGCTGAACTTCCAACAATAGGTTTTGAATCATAGGGTTTGATTACTGTGTATTCTTCAATTAATCGAGACAAGTCTTGAAGCATGTCAAGTCTAAAGTCATTTGGAGATTTGTAGAGATAAGTCAAAGCCACTGAAACTTCTGCAAGTGATGGTATTCCTGTCCTCTCACCAATTCCGTCAATTGTAGTGTGTATTTGGTCTACTCCACCGTCACATGCAGCAAAGGCATTTGCAAGTGCAAATCCAATGTCATTGTGCACATGGGCATCAAGTGGTGTATCTACGGCTGACCTTACTTTTTTAACAAAATTGTACATTCCAACTGGACGAAGGATTCCTACTGTGTCTGGAAGACTAATTCTATCTACACCAGCTTCTTCTATTGCCCTGCACATCTTTAATAGAAACTCTGGCTCTGCTCTACTGCCGTCTTCAACTGTAAATCTAATTTTTAATCCATGGGACTTTGCATACTCTACTGTTTCTACTGCCCTTTCCATTGCTTGCTGTCTTGTGATGCGTAGTTTGTCCTTTAGGTGAATGTCAGAAATACCTAGATAAGCTGCACACCATTTTGCGTCACAACTTAGGGAAACATCAATGTCTTCTTTGAGTGCTCGTCCATGAGAAACAATATCTGCATTAAGGCCCTGCTTGATGATTGTTTTTACTGCTTCTTTATGATCATCTGATACAACTGGAGAAATTTCAATCTGGTCTACTCCAAAATAATCTAACATCCATGCAATCTGTATTCTCTGTTTGTTGGTAAAGGAAACTCCTGGATGCTGTTCTCCTTCTCTTAGAGTGCTATCTAAAACTCTAATCTTCTTTGGATTCTTCTCATACGAGTTGTACAAATCTGCATAGTAATTCGGATCCTTCATTACAGAAATCGTTGACATAATTTTTCCATATAAACATATTCGTACTAGATTCGTTGGAAATTAACAAAGGTGATCCTAAATTCAAAGCATTTCGATTTTTTCAAACGAATGTCGTTTTAGACTATTTTTCTTAAAATTATTACCGTATTGGTATCGATGACACCTGGAATCTTTCTTAGCGCATCAATACTATTGTTAATCTCTGCAATGTTTGATGCACTGATAATCGTTGTAATGTCATACTGTCCTGTAATCTCGTAAACTGTTTTTACCCCTTCCAGTTTTGCAAGCTTTATTGAAACTTTTGACGTGTCAGTTGCAGAATCAACTGAAACTAGAACTATTGCACTAGTTACATTTTCTTCGCCAAGCTCTAAAGTGAATCTCTTGATTGCTCCTGTATCTACCAAGTTTTTGACTCGTCTTCTAACCGCAGATTCTGAAAGCTTTAGTTTCTTTCCAATATCTACAAAAGATTCTCTAGAATTCTCTCTAAGAAAATTAATAATTTTTTCGTCTACTTTATCCTTGAACACTTTTTTTCTTCTCCTCTTCTGTAAGTACAGAATCTAGGGTTTGTAAAACTTTTGTTATGTCGTCTTCAGTTATTACTAGAGGAGGAAGGATTCTTAGAATATTTCTTCCAGAATAAAGCATCAAAACTCCTTCTTTAATTAAATTCATCAGTATGTCTCTTACCTCGAACTTTAACTCTACTCCTATCATTAGGCCCTTGCCTCTTATCTCTCTGATTATGGTGTGCTTTTCTTTTAGTTTCTCAAGTCCTTCTCTGAAAATTTTTCCCATCTTTTCAGAATTTTCAATCAAACCGTCTTCAGTTATGGCTTTAAGAGCTGCAATTCCTGCAGCACATGACAATGGGTTTCCTCCAAATGTTGATGAGTGCTCTCCCTTGCTAATTGATGCCAAAATATCTGGTCTTACAAGTGTGGCCCCCATTGGAACACCTCCTGCGATTCCTTTTGCCAAACACAAAATATCCGGAGCTGTATTCCAGTGATCACACGCCCATAATCGTCCAGTTCTTCCTAGGCCTGCCTGAATTTCGTCAAAAATTAAAAGAATTCCTTTCTCATCACACAATTTTCTTACTTCCTGCAAGAATCCATCAGGTGCAACGACAATTCCGCTCTCGCCTTGAATTGGCTCCAAAATAACAAATGCAGTGTCTTCATCAATTACTGAGCGGAGTGACTCAATGTCTCCATATGATGCAAAAGATACTTTTTCAACTAGTGGTGCAAATGCCTTTTTGTATTTTGGATTAAATGTTAATGATAATGCTCCAAAGGATTTTCCATGGTAGGAGCCTTTCATCGCAACCATTCCTTTTTTGCCTGTAAACTTTCTTGCAAACTTCATTGCAGCCTCTACTGCTTCTGCTCCACTATTGTTTAGATGAACTTGCGTTAGATTTTTTGGTGCAAGACCGATTAGCGTTTTGAGAAACTCTTCTCTTGTTTTGTTGTAAAGAGAACTGTGAACTGTAATGATTTTGTCGACTTGTTCTTTGATTGCTTTGTTGACTCTGTCATTTTGATGTCCGACAAGTGCAACACCATAACCTCCCATGCAATCGATGTACTCTTTTCCATCAGTATCCCACACGTGGGCTCCCTTTCCTTTCTCAACTGTTACTGGAAATCTCTGATAGAGGTTTCCCATAAATTGATCTTCACTCATGCTGAATCACCGTACAGTTATCGTGAGAAATTGCTGCAGATACAGGATTCTCTTTTTGGCCATTTGCAATCAATGCCTCTTTTACTCCCATGTCTAGTGCTTCAGTTGATGCTAGGATTTTTTTCTCCATTCCCGGACCAATCTTTGGCCTGATTTCTTTTGCTTCTGCAAGAGTTAGTTTAGTTACAAGTTTGTCATCCATCAAAAGACCATCGACATTTGTGATGAAAAGTACCTTGTCAGTTCCTACCCTTCCTGCAACATATGCTGCTGCTCTGTCTCCATCCACATTGAGAAATTCTGATTCTTCACTTATCGCAATGGGTGAAATGACTGGAGTTAAGCCCTGATCAAGTAATGATTTGATTAATTCTGAATTAATTTGACGAATTTTACCTGTATATCCTCCATCAATTGCCTGTTTTCGGCCTTTTTCATTTACGATTAGTAATTTCTTTTTTCTTTCTGCCTCTATCACTTTGGCATCTACTCCGGACAGACCAATTGCATTGACTCCATTTTTTTGAAGCATCTGAACTATTGTCTTGTTTATTCGTCCGGCCATTACCATGGTAAAAATTTCTGCAGTCTCTTTGTCTGTGTATCTGCTTTTGATTCCACTTGGGGATGTGACAAACTTTGGTTCTTTGCCCAACTGCTCGCAAACTTTGGTGACTTCCTTTCCTCCGCCGTGAACTAGGATCACTCCTTCTGACTCTGCAACTTTTTTGATATCTAAAATTGTTGAGGGATGTAAGTTGTCTACTACACTTCCACCGATTTTGATTGTAATCATTTCTAAACCGGTGTTAGTGGTGTGTATCTTAAACCGTCCATCTCGTCGAATCCACACATTACATTCATGTTCTGAACGGCTGAACCTGCAGCTCCTTTCATCAAGTTATCTGAAGCTGATAGGGCAATCAATCTATGATTGTCCTCGTCCAAATCAAATCCAATGTCACAAAAGTTTGAACCAACCAAGAACTTTGGATCTGGGAATTTGTATAATCCTTTTTTGTCGCGAATCAATCGGACAAATCTTTCTTCACCATAAGTTTGACGATAAAGTTTCCACAATTCTTTTTCTTCAATATCTTTTTTCATAAAGGTGTGATTGGTACACAAAATTCCGCGAACTACATCCACTGCATGTGGACTCATTGAAACGTGAATCTTTCTTCCTGCAATCTCACTTAACTCCTGCTCGATTTCTCCGGTGTGTCTGTGTTTTGCAGGCTTGTATGGTCTGATGACTCCTGCTCGCATTGCATGTGCAGTGCCAGAGCCTGAACCTGCCCCTGATGAGCCAATCTTAGAATCAACTACAATATGATCAGTATCAATCAAATCATTTCGAATCAGTGGTGCTAGTGCAAGCATTGATGTTACTGCCATGCATCCAGGACATGATACGAGTTGAGCGTTTTTGATTTGCTCTCTGTGTAATTCAGGAACCCCAAAAACAGAATTCTTCAAGTAATCCGGATGTGGGTGCTCCCATCCGTACCATTTGTCGTAATCCTCAGGTGCGTGCAATCTGTAATCTGCACTCAAATCAATAATTTTGATGCCTCTGTCGTAGAGGGCCTTTACAATTTCAGTTGCTGTTCCGTGTGGGACTGCAGTAAACACCAAATCACATTTGTCTGAAATTTTATCATAATCCATCTCTGAAAATGTTAGATCTGTAAATCCTTTCAAGCTTGGCTGAACTCTGTGCAAGTACTCTCCGACATGCTGTCGTGAGGTTACCATTGAGATCTCAACGTCTGGGTGATTTACAAGTAAACGAAGGGTTTCTCCTCCTACATATCCTGAAGCGCCAACTACTCCTACTTTCATGATAAACTGTGTCGTAATGGAGTATAATTTATTTCCTAATGCAGCTCAAAGCGTACTCTACCATAGCTTTTGGAATATTTCTCTTGGCAACTCTTGCCAGTCCCTTAAACTCTACGGTATTGTTGACTTCGTGAACAACTAGACCTGTTTTTTCATCTTCCATCATGTCAATTCCCAAAATACCTCCGCCCATTGCCTTTGAGGCCTTTACTGCGACATCTTCCATCTCCTTTGTGATCTCACAAAGTTCCGGATCTGCTCCAAGTGCAATATTTGTCTTAAATCCGTCTGATGAGTTTCTGTACATTGCAGCTATTGGCTCATCGCCTACGGTAATTACGCGAATATCCCTTGGTGGCCTTTGGATTAACTCTTGAAGGTAGTAAATTCTATCATGCGGACCGTCATTGATGTCTCTAATTTCCATTACAGCATCAGCAGTATCCTTGTCTTTGAGAGGCATTACTCCGCGACCCCAACTTCCAATTAATGGCTTGATTACAAGAGGGTATCCAACTTTTTCTAGATCTTCTAATGCACTTTCACTTGAAAATGAAAAGTATGTTTTTGGAGTTGGAATGTTGTGTTTTTTTAATCTCAGTGTCATGATCATCTTGTTGCCGCAAATGTTTGCCACATCATACGAGTTTATGGTTGGAACATCCATAAACTCTAGACTAGAAGTAAAGTGTAATCCTCTAAAATAACTCACACATCTCTCTAAAACAACATCTCCGAGATCAAAATCGTCTTTTTTGCTGTCTGTGTTAATTTTGGTGATTTTGGCATCAAGCATCGATGTATCGCATCCAAGGTCAGATGCTTCCTTTTGGAGCATCTTCTCTTCGGACCTTAATCGGTCAAAGACGATACAGACTTTTGACATTACTCTCCCCAGTCTTCGCCTACACTTTCTGCTTGTTTTAGCACAACATTTGATCCGTCTTTACTTGCGATTTCAAAGTCTGCACCACAATCAGGGCAGGAGACAATTTCTCCAACTGAGGCGTCGTCTGGAATGTTTAGAGTTGCATCACATTCTGGGCAGTTCATGTTTTTGTTGACCTCTTCTTTTGTAATTTATTAGCTTCTGTTGACTGCATTCCCCACAATTCTACGAATCCTTTGGCTAATCTCTGATCAAATGTTGATTCTGTGCCATATGTGGCAATTTCATGACTGTAAAGTGACTTTGGAGATTTTCGTCCGACAACTCTAACATTTCCCTTGAATAGCTTGAGTTTCACAGTTCCAGAGACTGGTTTTTGTGATGTCTCAATAAAGCCATCAAGATCGTCTTTGAGTGGATCCTGCCAAAGTCCTGAATACACAAGATATGCCCATTCATCATCAATTAGTGACTTGAACTTGTTTTGGTGCTTTGTGTGGACCATTTTCTCCAAGTCCTGATGTGCCTCAATTAAGCAAGTTGCAGCGGGAGTCTCATACACTTCGCGTGATTTTATTCCCACCACCCTGTCTTCGATGTGGTCTACAATTCCGACACCGGCAGCTCCTGCCTTTTTGTTTAGGTATTCAATTAGTTTTAGTGCGTCTAGTTTTTTTCCATCGACTGCAACTGGAACTCCTTTTTCAAATTTAATCTCCAAGTAAGTTGGTTTGTCTGGCAAGTTTTTTGTCTTGACCCAAATGAATGCATCATCAGGTGGTTCGTTGTATGGGTCTTCTAGTACACCGCCTTCGATTGCACGGCCCCACAAGTTTTGATCAATGCTGAACTTTTTTGCTACAGTATCAATTTGAATTCCATGCTTGTCTGCAAATTTTAATTCAGTTTCTCTATCTAGATTTTTGTCTCTTATTGGCGCAATAATCGGTAAATCAGAACCGGAACGAAGTGTAATGTCAAATCTTACTTGGTCGTTTCCTTTTCCAGAACAACCATGTGCAAGAGCTGTCACTTTTTCTTTTTTTGCAATCTCTAAAACTTTTTCAGCAATTAGCGGTCTTGCAAGGGCAGTTGCCAAACAATATTTTTTCTGGTATAGTGCGTTTGCTTTAATTGAAGGAAAGATGTAATTTTCTGCAAATTCTTTTCTTGCATCAATGTTGTAGTGTTTTTTTACTCCAAGTTTTTTTGCTTTTGCTGCAATCTTTTTGTGATCATCGCCTTGACCGACATCAACTGTAACTGTAATTACATCCATGTCGTGCTCTGCTTGCAAGTATTTTACAACAACTGAAGTATCAAGTCCTCCAGAAAATGCCAGAATTCCTTTTTGAGTCATAAAACATCTTTTCCGACGTAATTTGGAATTTATCTTTTGTGATGATGTCTCTCAAAATTTTTTGTGCTGAAAATTTCTGCCTAGCTTGAGCTAAAATTCGATGATTATTTATCCGTCAAATATAACGCTGTTTTATGAAAATCGGATCGGCTATCCTAGGAGGCATTGGAGTAATTTTGGTAGCCATAGCTATAGGAATGGTTGCAGGCTCTGGTTCTGATGCAAATGACAAAAACCTCCGAGTGGCCTTTTTCCCAAACATTGGACATGCAATTCCAGTTGTTGGAATGGAGAAAGGAATTTTTGAAGATAATCTTGGAAACGCAACAAGCATAGAGCCAAAACTGTTTGATAGTGGACCCCAAGTTATAGAATCACTTTATGCAAATTCTATTGATATTGCATATGTTGGACCCGGTCCTGCAATTAACGGCTTTTTAAAATCTGAAAACCATGACGTAGTAATTTTGTCCGGAGCTGCAAGTGGGGGTGCAAGCTTTATTGTTCATCCTGATTCGGAGATAAATTCTGCTGATGACTTTGCAGGAAAAAGAATAGCCGCTCCGCAAATCGGAAACTCTCAGGATGTATCTTTGAGAAACTATCTTTCTGAAAACGGATTAAAGCCATTTGAGAAAGGTGGTTCAGTTATAGTTTTGAATATTTCAAATCCTGACATTTACACATTATTTACCAAAGGTGAGATTGACGGTGCATGGGTTCCTGAACCATGGGCTACAATTCTTGTACAAGAACTTGGAGGACAACGATTATTCTTTGAGGAAGAACTCTGGCCGCAAGAAAAGTTTGCATCCGTTTTACTAATTGGGAGGCAAGAATATGTGCAAAATAATCCTGAAATAATTTCTAATTGGCTTGAATCACACGAACAAACTGTAAACTGGATAAATCAAAACCCCCAGGAGACCCGAATTATTTTTAATGACTTTATGCAAAATCATATGGGCCAATCACTTTCAGATGATGTAATTGATGAGGCATTAGTTAATCTTGAAATTACAACTGATCCTATTGATGATTCGATTTACACATTTGCAAAAAGAGCAGACTCGCTTGGCTATCTTGGACGAGATGGATACAGCTTGGATGGGATTTTTTTTGACATAGCTTCAAATGAATCCCTACAGGAGAATAAATGACAATGGCAAAACTAGAGACCAAGGGTATTGTGAAATATTTCAAACATGAAAGCCATGAGCTTACTGCACTTGGTGGAGTTGACCTTAAAGTCGAAGATGGAGACTTTGTATGCCTAGTTGGTCCTTCTGGATGTGGAAAGTCTACATTTTTGAGAATTGTCGCAGGCCTTGAAACACCTGATGATGGTGAGATTCTCTTTGATGGCAAACCAGTAACGACCACAGGTCCTGAGAGAATTATGGTTTTCCAAGAAGGTGCACTATTTCCGTGGCTGAAAGTTCAAGATAATGTGGAATTTGGCCTCAAAATGGCAGGAATTCCAAAAGATGAGCGAGCCCAGATCTCCAAGAGATACCTGGATATGATGCAGCTGACAAAGTTTGCAAATTCGTTTACATATCAACTGTCTACTGGGATGAGGCAGCGTGTAGCGATAGCCAGAGCACTTGTAATGGATCCTGACGTTCTATTGATGGATGAGCCATTTGCAGCACTTGATGCGCAGACAAGGGATTTGCTGTTAATTGAGATGCAGTTGATTTGGGAGAAGACCAAAAAGACAATTCTATTTGTTACACACAATGTTGCAGAAGCTGCAGTACTTGGAACAAAAGTTGCAGTGTTTAGCAACAGACCATCTAAAATTAAAAAACTAATGCCAAATGACTTTAAGCGACCAAGGGTTGCAGAAGATGAAAATCTCTTAGGTTTTCAGCAAGAGATTCTGGCAGAACTACGACCTGAGGTAAAAAAGGCAAAGTGATTTTATGAAAAAAAATATTCTTGCAAAAAAAATTGGATTTTACATTATCATTGTTTTAGTCTGGCAGGCAATCTCAATGTCAGATATTTGGCCAAACAACATCTTCCCATCTCCATACGAAGTTGCAGAAGACTTGGTGTATACTGCAGCTGATGGTAGTTTGTTTTACGGAATTGGAACAAGCATAATGAGATTGGCAGTTGGCCTTGCAATTGCAATTGCCGGAGGTGTTGTGCTTGGAATCTTTATGGCACGAGTTGAAACAGTAAACCAGACAATTGGTTCATTGGTTTTGGGATTGCAATCTATTCCATCTATTGCATGGGTTCCATTGGCAATACTTTGGTTTGGGTTAACTGATGGTGGAATTATCTTTGTTACTGCGATTGGGGCAATCTTTGCAGTTACCATAAACACATACACTGGTGTCAAAAACATCGACCCACATTATGTTGAAGCTGCAAGAAACATGGGTGCAAAAGGTTCTCAGCTAATCACAAACGTTTTGATTCCAGCTGCATTTCCTTACATGATTTCAGGTTTCAAACAAGGATGGGCTTTTGCATGGCGAGGTGTTATTGGTGCCGAGTTGTTGTTTTCATTTTTAGGACTTGGATTTTTGCTCAATGTTGGGCGTCAACTAAACGATGTGTCTCAAGTAATTGCAATTATGCTTGTAATCATGATGATAGGAATAGCAGTTGATGGCTTTATCTTCAAAAAATTAGAAGACAAAGTAATGTCACGCTGGGGCTTGAGATAACTCGAGCCTATTTTGTAACAATTTTTTTGAGACATTCATAATTACTTAAATTAAGGAATTTTTGTATTTGTACCAATAACTTATGAAACGAACACAAACGATACTAATAACAACTGTTATGCTTTCAATTGCATTAACTTCTGTTTTTGCATTTGATACCCAATCAACAAATTCAGATTCATTTAATGCTCTACCTGAAGCTGAGGCTGTAGCACTTAGAGTA
>JBMSGE010000003.1:0-47075 GCA_049414205.1 Nitrosopumilaceae archaeon | reverse complement strand
GTAGAGTAACCGGCTCATAACCGGTGAGCCAAGGGATCGAAGCCCTTCGGGCCCACGGAAATTATTTTTGGAAATAAAATGTATCTACACAGGCAATTTCAAAAAACCGTTAAAATCCATAGAGATTGAAATATGCCATAATGAATTAATTTTCTGTTTGAAAATTTTACAACTTCCTAAATAGAACCATAAAGTACCGTGATTTGTGAAATTAGTACTTTTTGTGATTTTGGGTGTGATTGGGCTTTCAAGTTCAAGTTTTGCTTTTGGGGAACCCACAATTTTACTTCAAGACTTGGTAGTTGAAAAACATGTTTCTGGTTTGTGTTGTTCTATTACTACAATGACCTTTGTCGAAGATGATATTCTGGTTTTACAAAAGGACAATGGACAGATTCGATTAATTAGAGATGGAGTCATTCAAGAAGAACCAGTACTTGACGTTGATGTAGATTTTATTGGAGAAAAAGGAATGCTGGGAATTACTAGTGTTGGCCCTTTTGTTTATCTTTATTTCACAGAGGCAAACGAAGATGGAGGCCAATCAATTGGCAATAGAATTTACAAATATGAGTGGGATGGCAATTCCTTGACTAATCCAATTTTACTAAAAGAACTCCCCTCGAATGTATCTCATAATGGAGGAGCTATGGTAGCAGGGCTTGATGGAAAAGTGTTTGCAGTGATAGGTGATACTTTACAATACGGTCTTTTGCAAAACAAGCCTGTTGAATGGCTAGAAGGGTCAGATTTGGATATCAAAGACAACGGAGTCATTTTCAAGTTAGAAACTGAAAAGCCATACTATGCTATGGGCATTCGAAACAGCTTTGGTCTTGCCGTAGACCCAATGACAGGAAACTTGTGGGCTACTGAAAATGGAGATGACGCCTTTGATGAGATAAATTTGATTCCTGAAAAATTCAACAGCGGGTGGATTGTAATTATGGGACCAGCTACAGAATCAGACCTTTCTAATATTCCAGGCTATGAGGACTATGTGTATGAAGATCCTAAATTTAGTTGGGAGAAAAATGTTGCTCCAACTGGATTGGATTTTGCAAGATTTAACGAAATAAGGGATTATGACAACTCTCTTTTTGTAGGCGATTGTAACAATGGCAATATTTACAAATTTGAATTAAATGAAAATAGAGATGGATTTGCATTTGATGAGCCATTTTTGCAAGATAAGGTAGTCAATGCAAATGAAAGTTTGGATGAAATTATTGTAGGGACTGGTTTTGGATGTATAACAGATATTGAAAGGGGTCCTGATGGTTTTCTTTATGTTGTATCATTAAGTGATGGAGTCATTTACAGGATTACTCCGAAAACAATCTCATCAATGACAGATTCTGAGAATAATGGTGGTTGTTTAATAGCAACTGCAACATACGGCTCAGAACTCGCACCAAAAGTCCAGCAACTAAGAGAACTAAGAGATAACAAACTACTCCAGACAAAATCAGGCTCAGCATTCATTTCTAACTTCAATAACGTATACTATTCTTTCAGCCCACAAATAGCTGATTATGAGCGTGAAAATCCATATTTCAAAGAAACAGTCAAGCTTGCAATTAGTCCAATGATTTCTAGCCTTTCAATTCTGAATCATGTGAATATGGATACAGAAGAAGAAGTTTTAGGATATGGAATTAGTTTGATTTTACTTAATGTTGGAATGTATTTTGGAGTTCCAGTAGCAGTTGTTCTTGGAATTAAAAAACAAATCGGTTCCCACAATATCATTTGAAATTTAGAATTTTTTTTATGTCAAAATGCTTATCATTTTATGCCCAAAACAGTAGATAAATCGAATCTAAACGTAATGACAAAATATTTTGAAGCATTTGGGGCATACAATAATTCTATTAGTTTTAAAATGACTAAAAGTAAAATTCAGTGGCCGCAATGAAGAATCAGAGTTATATCTGAATGATGATTGGAAGGCATTTGTCTGAGCTGCCACTACTCATTTTGCATTAATCTGATCTTGCACTTTTTGTAAAATATTATCATCCACAAGATTTTGCGCGTGCAAAGCTTTTGTGATTTGCATTACGTTTGTAATGGAGTGCAAGTTTACTCCCTGTTCTTTGAGTGCCTCATCTGCTCCCTCCATTCGATTTACAATCACATATGCATCTTTTACTTCAACTTTAGCCTCTTTAAGAGATTTGATACCCTTTACAACAGAACCTCCTGTTGTTGCCACATCATCTATCATTACTACCTTCAATCCATCATGTATTTTCCCTTCTACTGATTTGGAAGTTCCATAATCTTTTGGTTTACTTCTAACATAGATTAGAGGCTTTACTGTTTCTATAGCCAGAGCAGATGCAATAACTAACCCTCCTGTAGGAACTGAAACCAAAGAATCAAACTTGTCTAATCCAACATCCTTGATTATTTCGTTTTGTAGATATTTTACCATCTTTCTGAACTCATGTGGATAACTTGGGACCAGTCGTAAATCCACATAATAAGAGCTCTTTTTTCCACTGGCCAAAGTAAACTCACCAAACTGAATTATTTTATTTTCGTATAGAAATGTTGAAAACTCTTTCACAAAATCCATACCAAAATTAACTTCACTGGATTTATTTTGGTTTGTATTGCTTCATGTATTGTGCCTGAGATCTGGTTGAATTATGGGATAACAGACGTTGTTTTAGACATTAGAGCAGAAAATTTAGAGAAAAAAATCGATTCTGAAGGTACAATTTTGGAGGATTCTGCTATTAATGAAAAACTTGGATCCTTGAATTTATCAAAACCGATGGATTTGGTGGTCTTACATAATTCTAAATCCATTCAAAAAATTATCAATTCCTTATTTACAATATGTGAGCAAAAATCCCTCCCATTTCCAAACGTTTTAGCTGAAAAAAAGATAATGAATCAAGTAAAGGCAGGGATGCCAGAGGGTAGCTCTATCAATGAATTTGATACTGGTGATCTAACAAATTCCAATCTCTTCTTTATTGGAGAAATGGAGTTTGATGGATTATTTGGATATGAGACCATTGCAACCCGGTTAATTAGAAAATTCGGTCAAGATCAAATGTTATCAGCATATGCAAAAAGAAAAGGAAACCTTCCAACTCCTGGACAACCTACCGATAGCCTGGAGGAGGCAAAAAAGTTTGCAAATAATTTTGAAATTCAAGGAATTGAAGTTGTTGCAAACTCAAAGGGGATAGTTGATTTTTCAATCGGACACCCATCTGAAACCATCTCTCTCACAAAAACTATGGAATCGTTTGCCATCCAAGATATTGGAAAACAAAAATCTATGATAATTAGTACTGGCAAAGATTCTAGTAATGATACTTTAAGTAAATCTCTTTCATCTCTTTGGAATTGCTCAAATGCAATCCAAAATGGAGGACTTGCTGTTTTAGTTGCAGAATGCAAAGCAGGTTTGGGTTCTGATGCACTTCAGCAATATATAGAGGAGAGGCTATCTATTGAAAAACTCCGAAATCCAACCAAATACATTTCAGGAATGGAAGATTTGTTATTCCTTTCTGAAATTCAGAAGAATTTTCAAATAGGCCTAGTTTCAATTCTACCAGAATTTTATTCGAAGAAATTAAACATGATTTCAATTTCTGGAATTAAAGAAGCCATGGAATACATCCTAAAAACTCAAGGCGCAAGACAAAAGATTGCAGTAGTTTCGGATGGTGCTAGAATTTTACCAAGGTAATAGGCCAGAAGGTAGAGGGGCACACAAAACAGCTAAACCAATAACTCCCGCATATGCAAGCTTTCTGTTCCTTGAAAGAGGAGATATGTCATCAAGGGGATTTGCACTTGGATTTCTAGAACTCATAATTAGAATTAAAATCGCCATCAGCCAAAAATCCAACAATACCAAAATCGCCATACTTCCATAAGTTGCATATCTGTGTAATTTAGGGCCTAACAATGTTCTAGCAAGATGACCTCCATCTAATTGCCAAGCTGGAAGTAAATTCAAAAATGTGATTAAAAATCCAATCCATGCCGCAAACAAAAGTGGAGTCATTAGAATTTCTTGCCCTTCTCCTCCTTTTCCAAACATTGCCAAAGATGCTGTCATTAGCAAGGGCTCCCCAAGTTCCCATTCCATTAATCTTGAATCTTCAAAAAGTCCTTGAGCTACACTTTCTTCAAGAACGGGTGCAGTATATGCACCATAAACAGAAACAATCACTGCGATAATTAATCCTGCAATGGGCCCTGCAATGGCAACATCAAATAAAATTTCTCTATTTATTGTCAAGCCTCTTGATTGAATAAATGCCCCAAATGTTGGTATTCCAA
The DNA here is from genome assembly GCA_049414205.1 of Nitrosopumilaceae archaeon. GTDB lineage: Archaea > Thermoproteota > Nitrososphaeria > Nitrososphaerales > Nitrosopumilaceae > Nitrosomaritimum. The sequence goes on along the minus strand of JBMSGE010000003.1, from coordinate 42,758 downwards.
TTATTGGTAAACCTGGAATAAAGTAAGGCCAAGTGGTCTTTAATCGATGAATTTTGGCAGCTATGAGATGACCTGACTCATGAATCCCTAAAATTCCTAAAAGCGAAAGAGTATAGATTCCTGCCATTTCGTATGGATTTCCAATTTCTATTATAGAATTTGCCAAATCTGTTCTGACATACCCATCGATCATCACGAAACTAACAACAACTGCAAACAAAATTCTTGGAATCCATGAAGCATTTAGCCACTTTCTTCGTTTTTTTTGGGGAAATTTCTGAATGATTATGTATTTACCATCATCCATTTTTTCAAGTTTGCAAACGAAATTCATAGTCTCTAATTTTCTTGCCAACTCCTCAAATTTTGACTTGAATTCGATGTCTTCTATTTTGAAATCAAGAGAGTACAAAGTTTTATTGAAATCAGTGACTTCAAACATCGAATTTACAATAGAAATAACTTCTTCCTGACTAGAATCACTCATTGCAATTTAACTTGACATCTTTCCATTAAATGGCTTTGTGGTAGTTACTTTGATTGATACAGGAATTTCAAAAAAAGGTAGATTTGGATGATGCGTAAAATCTTATTTTGTAATACAAAGAACATACTACTCATAAAATTAAATATCAATAATGGATTACCATAGACATGCAGGTAATTTTAAGACAAATTAAGGATGTAATAATCCGAAGAGCCGAACCAAGCGATCTGATACCTGTAATGGAGATAAATCTGAAAACCCTTCCAGAACACTATTCTGATTATTTTTATGAAAGCCTCTTGGCTGAAATTCCAGAGGCATTCATAGTTGCTGAAATTAATGGAAAACATGTTGGATATGTAATGTGTAAAACTGAATATGGATTTTCAAATTTTAAGAGATTAGGATTTGTAAAAAAAGGACATGTGGTATCTATTGCTGTACTTGAGGAATACAGAAAAAAAGGAATAGGTAAAGCTCTAGTTGAAGAATCAACCAATGGTGTAAAATTAAAAAATTGTGATGAATTCTATCTAGAGGTAAGATGCAGTAACACTGAGGCAGTTAGATTATATGAAAAATTAGGATTTGTAATCAAACAACAACTCAATGCATATTACAGAGATGGCGAGGATGCTTATCTCATGGCAATCGAATTTGAAAAATAGTTCAAACCAATAAATATATCACAACTAATTTCATCGCGATGGACAAACGAAAAGGTACAGGAATTACAATATTCATTTTATGTATTGCAGCCTTTTTCGTATATGCGTATTTACTGATGCTCTCTGAATGGAGTCCAATAGTTCTACAATTATCGATATTGATGATTACAGGAGGAATTCTTGGAGTAATTGCCTGGATTGGCTATGTCATGGCAACTACAAAACCATCATCTGCAACTATATCCTCTGATGATTAATCTACTTTGAAATTTTTACATCAACTACTGTTTGATAATATCTTGGACCAACAGGTCTAACTATTTTTGAAGTCAAAATTTCTGATTTAACAGGTGTTACCTCCAAGTAATGTTCTTCAGATAATCTCCCTGCATCTGATTTTTTATCGGCATGAATATGAGAGTAATAATGAATGATTCCGCCATCCTTTGTAGTCTTTATTGCAGAATTTAGGAACTCGTCTGATCTTTCAGGAAGAAGCATTAGGGTTCTATCTGCCTTATTTTCCAATTGCTCATCTATGATTTTAGATGTGTCTCCATTAATCGAGATAACCTCTCCTGCAAGTTTGTTTAGCTCTATGTTTTTTTCACACAATTTTGATGCAACAGGATTGATGTCCAAACTGTAAACTGTACATTTTTTCTTTTTTGCAGCCATAATGGAAAACATTCCCACTCCTGCAAACATGTTTACCATGGTTTCTCCATCCTGAATTAGATTCGCTATTCTCTCCCTTTCTGTAGATAAACGAGGAGAAAAAAAGGCATTAGCAACATCAACTGCAAATCTGCAACCAAATTCCTTGTATTCTGTTTCTGTGTTGTCTTCACCCGCCAATATCTCGAGGTTTCTGGTTCGAAAATCCCCTTCTACTGGTGAGGCTTGATAAAAGACGCTTTTCACAATTTTTACTTCATTTAGAAGGGTCTCTCCAATCAATTTTTTCTTTGGTAAGAGCGAATCTGGTATTCTGACAATTATGATTTGACCAATCTGATCAAATGCAGAAATTAACTCATCACTTTCTTGTGGGGTAAGAATACTTTCCAGTGATTTTTTTAGCATCCGTGTCAATTTTTGTAGTAAAAATTACCTGAGACCTTTTGGTCCTTATCTAATCGACTTTCCAATTTGTTTACTCTTGGTCTGAGACTCTTCTCATCTCGTCTGAACGTCATATCAAGTGATTTAAGAAATCTATTCATTGCATCGGCTTTTGGCATAGGTGATGTGGCATGTCCCTCTCGTCCCGACTCTCCTTCAAATATTACCATAGAGTCTGATATTAGATCCATTAGTTGTATATCATGATCAATTACAATCGCTGATTTACCAAAAGAGCGTACAAACTTCTGCAAAAATTTTGCAACGGCAATTCTGTCTTCTACATCTAAAAATGCAGAGGGTTCATCAAGTGCATACAAATCCACTTTTTGTAAAAGGCATGATGCAACAGCAACTTTTTGTAATTCCCCTCCTGACAAATTTTTTACAGATTTATTGTATAATTTTTTTATCTTTAGTGGATCAATGATATGTTCCTCTTCTTGACTTCCCTCAATAGGTGACTCGTTTGCTCTGTCAAGCAAAGCGATAACTTCTACATCAATATCATTTTGAAGATATTGGGGTTTGTATGCAATCTTTGTTTTCTTATCTACATCACCTGTATCTGGTTTATCGACTCCTGCAATCATTTTCATCATTGTTGTTTTTCCAAGAGCATTGGCACCCATTATGCCTAAAACTTCTCCCTTGTGGACCGTTCCAGGCTCAACTGTTACCGAAAATGTGGGAAATTTTTTTTCTAATTTTGGATAAGTAATAATTTCACTTCCAATTTGGAATTCATCTGTAGAAGAGGATGAAACATCAAAGGAGAATTTTTTGTCTCTAAATCTGACATTTTCTGTTGGTAGATAACCGTCAAGAAATACATTAATTCCAACTTTAGTGGAGAGAACATTTGAAACAATTCCATAGGCTGCAGGTTCTCCATAAAGCACTTCAATAAAGTCACTAAGAAAATCAAGTAATGTTAAATCATGTTCTACTACCATCACGCTTTTTCCAAGTTTTGCCAAACTTTGAATCGTTCTTGCTACACTTGTTCTCTGAAATACATCATTGTATGATGAAGGCTCATCAAAAAAGTAAAAGTCAGTATCTTTTGATGCTACTGTGGCAATTGCTAGTCTTTGCAATTCTCCTCCACTAAGTTCTTTTAGATTTTGTTCAACAGAATTTTCCAACCCTAAATCCCTAATGAGTTGCCGAGAAACTCCTCTTTCATCATACTTTTCAATTAACTCCTTTCCAGTTCCATCAAATGCTTGTGCCAACTGATGAATTTGTTGAGGTTTGATTGATGCACTAATCTGATTATTCTTTATTTTTTCAAAATGTGATTTTAACTCTGTTCCGCTATAATATTTTAAAATTTCATCCCATTCTGGAGGATTTTCATACCTTCCCAAATTGGGTTTGAGTGTTCCTGATAGAATATTTACAACGGTACTCTTTCCCATTCCATTTCTTCCAAGTAATCCTACGACTTCTCCTTTCTTTGGAGTTGGAAGTTTGTACAATCTAAAGGAATTTGGGCCATACTGGTGAATTTTGTCAGTTGCCAACTCACTTGCCAAATTTACAATTGTAATGGCATCAAAGGGGCAGACCTTTACACAAATCCCGCAACCATTGCAGATGTCCTCATCGATTCTTGCCTTCTTTGTCTCTTCATTTATGACAATACAATCAGCGCCAGACTTGTTTACTGGACAGTACTTTATACACTCCAAACCGCATTTTTTAGGCTGACATAGTTCCATATCCAGCACGCCAACTCTATGAGTCATGTCGTATCTCGGTAAATCCTTGCTTTATACCTCTTTTGAACCTCTCTGAGCCACGGCGTTACCTTAATAGATAAGAATTTGATTACAACGTTCAAGCCGGCCATAGCGTTAGGGTGCGACCCAATCCCATTCCGAACTTGGAAGTCAAACCTAATGTCGCTGTTGTGCTACTAAGATGCGAGAGCTCTTGGGAAGCAACAGTGCTGGCATTTTAAATTTAATCAATCTATTAATATTGAATTTTTTACATTTAGACAAATGACTAATTGTACAGTATGCGGACAAGAGTTTTCAGACGAGATTAGGTTCCTAAATCATATGATGGAAAAACATGGATTCAGAAATCCAAACATTGACAAACCTGACCGAAACAGCAGAGGATACTAGTCTAATTCTTTTAAAATTTCTTTTAAGGTAGAAATCTCATCTTTTAAAAAATCAACAGTAGCAATCACACTAGTTTTTGCAGAATCTGAAATTTCATAATTCATTTCTTTACCAATTAATTTTGTCAGCTCTTCTCTTTCGGCTATCAGATCACTTAATCGCATTTTTGCATTTTCTACTGTCATCAAGTTTCACCAATCTTATGAGAATGCCCATCTGGATGTACACATTGATCTCCTATGTGTTTGTAGTGTATGTAATCATGACCTGTATGATGAACATCATTACAATCACAAGTTTTTTCTTCGGCCATATTTGACTAGATAATTTTTTGTATAATAATATGGGAATTAATTTTCAGTGTTGATAATTAAAATCAGATATTTTGAAGATAATCTAAAATCAATCTAACACCAAAGCCTGTAGCTCCTTTTGGATTGTATGGCTTGGATTTTGTTGCAACTTGAGTCCACGCCACCCCTGCAATATCAATATGGACCCATGGTGTTTTTTCTATCGCATTTTTCAAAAATGCAGCAGCTGTAATCGTGCCTGCAGCTCTACCTATCCCTATATTTTTCATATCTGCAACGTCAGATTTTATCATGTCCATATAGTCATCATTTAGGGGAAGCTCCCAAACTTCCTCTGTAGTCCTCTTTGAAGATTCGTTAATTTTTTGTTTTAATCTTTCATCGTTTGAAACAATTGCTGCAACATTTGTCCCAAGTGCTATAATGCATGCACCTGTTAGTGTTGCAAAATCAATTATTGCCTTTGGTGAATAATGCTGTTCTCCATACGATAGTGCATCAGCCAAAATCAGTCTACCTTCTGCATCAGTGTTTAGTATTTCAGCAGTTTTTCCACTGTATAGTTTGATAATATCTCCCGGTCTGTATGACTCTCCACCTGGCATGTTTTCAACAGATGGAACAATTCCTACAACATTTACTGGCAGCTTTAATTCTGATACTGTTTTCATAATTCCTAAAACAGTACACCCCCCGCATTTGTCAAATTTCATTTCATCCATTTTTTCTCCTGGCTTGAGAGAAATACCTCCAGTATCAAAAGTAACAGCCTTTCCCACTAGGACAATTGGTTTTTCAGTTTTTGATCCACCATTATGTTCTAAAATCATGAGTTTGGGTTCATTCTTACTTCCTTGGCCAACTGCCGTGATTCCTCCGAATCCCTTTTTCTTTAGCTCTGTTTTTGACAACACAGTACATTTCATTTTGTTCTTTTTTGCCATGTCTTTTGCAAAAGTACTCAAAGTTGTAGGAGTGCATTCATTTGGTGGCAAATTTGCAATACTTTTTGTAAAAATTACCCCATCTGAAATAACATCTGAATTTTTTATTGCCTTTGTTATCTTGTTTGACTTTGAAACAAAAATGGTCAAATCTGGTGTTGCAGTCTCTTTTTTAGATTTGAATTTCTCAAACTTGTAAAGGGACATTTTACAACCTTCAGTTATTTGAGATGTGGCCAAAACAGGCTCAATTACAAAGCCTGGAGGAGATATTATTGAAAATTCCTTTAGTTTGAGTTCATTTACTTTCTGTGCAATTTTACCTGAAACAAACCTGATTGTATCATTTGTAATTTTATCTTTTTTTCCAATACCTGCAATAATGATTCTTTTTGCAGCAATTTTGTTATTGGTAGGAATAACAGATATCTTTCCAAATTCCCCGTTAATGTCCTTGATTGATTGCTTTACTGAATCAGAAATTTTTGAGTTAATTTTGTTTAAACCTAGGATTTTATCAGAATTTTCTAAAACAAATCCACATAATGCTTCAGTTTTTTTCCTTAATGGATTAGAACCTTCAATTTTTATTTTCACTACCAGACTAAAATTTCAAGCATTATTTAGATTTACTTTAGTTCTATTTTTTTACTATTTGAAAACAAGCTTGCCGATCGAATAAAAACTGATTTTACTGTTTTGCATTCCTGAGTACAATTATCTTGAAATTTTATCTTGTTTGATCCTTTCTTTTTCGCCTTTAATATCGCAACAATTAATGGAAATAATGCAGCTCTCCCACCAAATGCTGTTTTTTCATCGATTAACCAAAACATATCCAGTGCCGAATCATCTAGTACCTGATTTCTAATCTTTAAGCCTTGATCTGAGTAATGACCGATAATTGTAAGATTCCCTCTTGAAAGGAAATTTACTATTTTTGCAAATTTGGTACACAAATAACACTGATCATCATATACTATAATTGGAATATTTTCTTGAATGTCCACAATGCTCTATATCTTCGATCAGATTAAAATTTTACAGAAGTAGATTTTTATTAAATTTCCAAAGAAAACGAGTCACTAATGGGCCTTAATTATTATCAAATTAAGAAGAATATTTTACGAGCAAGAAAACTTGTCATAAAATCTACAAGTATAGCAGGATCCGGGCACCCAGGTGGCTCATTTTCAATGGCTGAGATATTGGGCTGCTTATTTTACAAATATCTCAAATTTGACCCCAAAAATCCTAATTGGGAGGACCGAGATCGTTTGGTTCTCTCTAAGGGGCATGCAGCACCTGGACTATTCTCAAACATGTCAGTAGCTGGTTATTTTCCTGAAACTGAGCTTGAGACTCTCAGGAAATTTGGCAGTAAACTCCAAGGACATCCTGATTTGAAATGTCCTGGAGTTGAATTCTGTGGGGGCTCTCTTGGAACCGGATTATCCTATTCTATTGGAATTGCACTTGCAGCAAAAATTGACAACAAAGACCATCATATCTACACCATCATTGGAGATGGAGAATCAGATGAAGGTCAAGTTTGGGAAGCTGCAATGACTGCCTCAAAATACAAACTAGATAATTTGACTGCCTTTTTGGATAGAAATTTCATCCAACAAGATTCCTACACTGAAAAGGTAATGCCACTAGATGAAGAACTAACTGGAAATAATATTTCAGAAATGTGGAAAGATGCATCAAGATGGAAGACAGGTGATAAATGGAGATCATTTGGTTGGAATGTAATCGAAATTGATGGACATAGAGTAGAACAAATCAATGCTGCTATTTCAAAGGCTCTTGCAACAAAAGGAGTTCCTACAATGATCATTTCTAGGACAATAAAAGGAAAATCAGTTGAACACATGGAGGACAATCCACAATGGCACGGAAAAGCTCCTGATGCTGATGTAGTTCCTTTGATCAATTCTGAGCTTGACTCACAATTCATGATAGCCCCATCAATCATTGCAGGAGATATGACAAACCTGGAAAATGAAGTAAAGCGATGTGTAAACGGCAGAGCAGATTATATTCATCTTGATGTAATGGATGGACAATTTGTTCCAGCAAAAACTTTTGATCATAATAAAATCAAAGAACTAAGACCTCTAACTGTAATACCATTTGATTCTCATCTTATGATTGCAGAACCTGTAAAACATGTTAGAGATTATGTTGAGGCAGGAAGCGACATTATTACAGTACATACAGAAGTTTGCGATGAGTCCAGTTTTGGGGAAATTCATGATTTGTTAAAACAAAACCAAGTAGGTGTTGGACTCGCAATAAATCCTGATACTGACCTTCCTGAGTGGTCCTACAAATTTTTGCCATCTCTTGATCAGCTAATTGTAATGTCTGTTGTACCTGGAAAATCAGGACAAAAATACATTCCTGAAACTCATGAAAAAATGAAAAAACTAAACTCTATTCTAAATGAGCATAAATTTACTGGATATATTGAGGCTGACGGTGGTGTCAACCTTGAAAATATAGGATCATGTTTTGAAGATGGAGCTCGAGCATTTGTAGGTGGTAGTGCAATCATTGGACAAACAGATGTACGAGAGACAATCAGAGAATTTAGAAATCAGGTTCTAAAAGCAAGAAGAAAAATGCTTATCGAAAAAGCTCATCAATTAGGAGGAGCCGATTTAGCAAACAAATGGATTGGGTTACATGTTGTAGGTGAGAAAAAAGATCAAATTGTAAAAATTGCAAAGGAGGAAGGCCTACTTTGAATCCACCTCAAATGAGCGATATGAGATCCGAGTATTCAAAATCTCTGATAGAAATTGGCAAAGAAAATCCAAATGTAGTGGTATTGGGTGCCGATACTACTGATTCTCTTAAGACTTCGGGATTTGGAAAAGAATTCCCAAATAGATTTTTCAATGTGGGGATTGCAGAAGGAAATTTAGTTTCAGTGTCAGCCGGATTGGCAGTATCAGGAAAAGTTTCATTTGCAAGCACTTATGCAATTTTTCTTCCAGGTAGAGCCGTTGATCAAATTAGAAACGGAATTGCATATCCTTCACCACCAGGAAAAAAAGGGCTAAACGTAAAACTAGTTGTATCGCACGGTGGACTATCAGTTGGACCTGATGGAGGTTCTCACCAGCAAATTGAAGATATTGCAATTATGCGAGCTATACCAAATTTCCGTGTCTTTATACCTGCAGATACATTTGCAGTGTCTGGTCTAGTGCGGTTAATGGCAAAAGAATATGGTCCATTCTACATGAGAATGGCAAGATCAAAAACTCCAATAGTTCATTCTGAATCACAAGAATTTCAAATTGGAAAAGGAATTACACTACGAGACGGATCTGATTGTACCATCGCTGCATGCGGTATTACAGTACGAATGGCTTTAGAGGCAGCAGAGACCCTACAACAAGAAGGAATTTCATGTAGAGTATTGGATATGTTTTCCGTAAAGCCAATTGATGGTGATCTTTTAGAAAAAGCTGCAAGAGAAACTGGATGCATTGTAACTTCTGAGGAGCATAATATTTTTGGAGGCATGGGCTCAGCTGTTGCTGAATCCGTCTCCGAGAGATACCCTGTTCCAATAACTAGAATAGGCGCTCAAGATATGTTTGGTGAATCTGCAAGAGATAATGAAGTTCCACTTCTTTTAGAAAAACATGGAATAACATCTTTTAATATGGTAAAGCAAGTCAAGGAGATAAGGAGCAAAAAACTATGAAAATATTTCTTGACACTGCAAACCTTGAATCAATAAAAAAATTCAATGACATGGGATTATTAGATGGAATCACAACTAATCCATCTTTGATGTCAAAGGAAGGTGGTAATCCAAAAGATGGAATGGCAGAGATTACAAAAATAATCAAGGGAGATGTTAGTCTAGAAGTTTTAAGCACAGAATACTCTGGAATGATTGAGGAAGGCAAGAAATTACGAGACTATGGCCAAAATGTTGTAGTCAAAGTTCCAATGACTCCAGATGGATTAAGAGCTTGCAAAGCACTTACAGCTGAAGGAATACCAGTAAATGTTACTTTGATCTTTTCATCTAACCAAGCTGTACTTGCAGCAAAGGCCGGAGCCAAATATGTCAGTCCCTTCATTGGAAGGTTAGACGACATTGGACATGATGGAATGAACTTGATCCAAGAAATTAAAACAATTTTCTCAAATTATACTTTTAAAACTCAAATTCTGGTAGCTAGTGTTAGACATCCTTTGCATGTTGTTGAAGCTGCAAAAATTGGTGCAGACGTTGTAACCTTACCGCCAGCAGTATTGGATAAAATGCTAAAACACCCTCTAACTGACATTGGTCTTAAAAACTTCCTTGCAGACTGGGAAAAACTAAAAACTGAAAATCCTGATATCCGAATTTAAATTACAAAAATTTTTTTTGGGTTCTGAAATAATCTTTAATCACAAAAAAGAAAATTAAAAATTACTGAGAACCTTTGTTCGTGCTTTTTCTAGAACCTGTTCCTCTTCCTGTCACCCTAGTCATGCCTTCTGTAGAAGGTCGTGCTTTTGGATCAGGAATATCTCCTAATTTTCTAGAACCTGTTCCTCTTCCTGTGTGGATTGTCCTATTTGCAGACTTCTTTTTCTTTTCGGCTTGAATTTTTCGATATTCATCACCAGACCATTTTTTACCTCCGTCTTCAACTTCAACGGTTCCGGTGCCCCTGCCGCTTCTAACTTTGATTTTTCCCATACTGTAATTTCATCTCTCTAATATTTAATTAAGCTCATTTGCAGAATTTTTTTTCTTCTTAGATAATACTTGGAATATTCGATTTGGGAATTAGCACCTAAATCACTATGCCACATTTTATAATCCCCTCAAAATCAATTCTCTATGTATTAATGAGAACTATATTCTATTTTATTATTCCCGCAATTGCCTTTATTGCAATTTTATCAAATGCCCTTTTCGGACATTTACTTTATGATTCTCCATATGATCAAGACATCAACAAATACTCTGTGTATGTTCATCTGCAACCTGAATGGAAAAGTTACCCTGGAAATATTTTATTTGAAGTTACAAATGTTTGGTCAAATCCTGACCCGAAAACTAACACTTTTAATTATGATCCATCAATTGAGACCTCTCTGGTAACTGATCATAACTACAACCAACTACAATTTCAAAACCAAAAACAATTCGTTGAGCTAAAACATGAATTTAGTGATTGTGAATCAAGCTGGAAGCCAATTCTTTATCGCTATGCAATAGATAGTATCAGAAACAACCTAGAATACATGCAGGGTAATCAACTAAACAACGATCCATATGTACAAATTTTTCCAGACATTCAAAATGAAAAATATGATTTAGAAGAACATCAAAACCTAGCAAAACATGGATTTGTCCAATTTATTCCAATTTGCACTGCAAAGCAGATAACCTCATATGATTTTTCAATCTCTACTAATGATAACAACTCATCTTTTGATGTTTATTTTGTAGATTCAAAAAAACAATTAGATAATTATCTAAAAAACGATTCTTTTGCCTTTTACTCTCATGATGATTGCTATGCTCTCAACCATCAAAGTTATAGTGGAACCTGTAGTAATGTGAGCCCAGAGGCAGGAATATTAATCGTCCTGACTGACAATCTGGAACTTTCACTAACAAAAATTCGAATTAACATTCATGAAAAAATATAGGACTAATTGTTAATCCATCCGAGTTTTCTAAAGTAGGTAAACATCAAGATCACAGGTATCACTGATGCTAAAATTATGATGATAAATGAGGTATATGGTCCTAAAACCTGCCAGCTAGTATCTACACCTCCTGGTAAATTGATGTTCATTCCATAGAATGTGCCGATTACTGTGGCGGGAATAGCTAGTGTGAATATTATTGTCAAAACTGCAAGCACTTTGTTAGTTTTCTCAGTACTTAACACAAAGTCCGTATCTTTGTAGATTTCCATGGTTTCTCTTGATTCTTCTAAAGTTTCGATTACTTTGTCAATGTGATCAATTACGTCATCGAAGAACAAACCAAGATCTTCTTCCTCATCAGAAAATCTTTTGACATTATCTGCAATTTCCAAAACAAATCGTTTTAATGGATTAGCAATTCTACGCAACTTGTTAATCTCTCTTCTTAGAAGAGCAATGCTTCTTGCAACAGATTTTGTCTCATCAAAAACACCATCTTCCATTTCATCAAGATTTGCAAATATCCTTCTGGATGTATGGAGAAGATCATCTACTAATTTGTCTATAATTTCGTGAAGAAGCAATCCTGATGATCTTCCCAAAAGTCGTTCTTTTCTTTGAGGATCAGAATCTGAAATACACAAATCTACCAAATCAACTAAAGGTTTCAGATCTCCTTGATGAACAGTAACGAGAAAATCTTTTCCTAAAAATATCGAAAGCTGGCTATTTTTTGCAATTGCAACTTTTTGGGAAATTGGAGGAAAATGAAGAATTACGAAAAAATGATCGTCATATCTATCGAGTTTTGGCAACTCAAATTTAGTCATGCAGTCTTCTATGTTCAAAGCATTGAAATGATATTTCTTGGCAAGCTCCTCTACGTCTGTTCTGTCTGGATTTTGCATGTCTATCCATGTGAATCTCTTTGCCTCAACGGTCTCAATTTTTCTTTCTACAGATTCCTCTAGGGATTTTTTTCCAGAACGTAATCTACCGGTGATAAAGCCTTTCTTCAAGTTGAAAGGTTCCCTGATACAACAAATTTAAAGCGATCGTCTATAGTTATGACCTTTTACATGAATACGCCTAATGCCAAGGCATAAGATAATTTGCACCAGCATAGGTTAGTGCAATTGATATTGCCATGGCTACCCACCAAAATCTCATAACTAGATTTAAAATTGCTTAATAATAAATCTACAGGCTAATTTTCACCAAATTAAAAATCAAAGATTATTACTGGATTAAGAAATTTCCACTATTGTGGCCCTCGTAGTACAGTGGTTAGTATAGAGGATTGTGGATCCTCGGACAGGTGTTCGATTCCCCTCGAGGGCCCTCTGAAATTTATCATGGCTCATAAATTCAATTGATCCTAAAAATATAGAAAATGTTTTGAAATTATTTTTTGGAAAGAAATTATATTTTTAGGGACCAAACTCTTCTTTTATGGCAAATTTCCGTTTTCCTACTTTGTAAACAACCCTACTCATAATTAAAATCCAAAAAGACCATAATATGAAAAATATGACGTAATCATTAACATCGTCTTCTACAGGTGGGGGGTTACTTGGTTGCACATCTATTGGCTCATCAAAAGGAGAAACAGCTACAATTAGCATTATGATTGGAAGAATCACTATACTTGCTATTTGAAAAACCACTCTAAATCAAACCCTTCACTAAATGACTTGGCTTTAATTGTTTAAGCCTTTATCACAATTATCATCATTAAAAACAAGAATTCTAAAATTATTTTTTACCATATTAATAATTTGGATTGTTAACCAAAATTTTCTTCTCTCAAAACTTTTAGCACTAGAATAAAATTTATCACTAGTTTAAATAAAATAAAAACTAGATAGATTCATGTCTGCTAAATTCAGAAGCTTTGTGGATAATATTTGGGATGACTTTCCTGGATTAAAAGAAAGAGAGGTAACTGATATTACAAATACTAATCGACTTTGGAAATTACAAGATTACATTGATGCTGGTTATCTTAATTTTGAAACAGGAAGAAAATTTCTATATCGACTAAGTGTTTTGATTGAAAACTATGCAATCAGAAATAATGCTCCACTTTTGGCAACATTTGAAACAGAAAAAAGATACAAGTATGTCGGGGATAGGTATAAGGAACTTTTAGAAAAAATACCTAAAGCATGGATTATTGGCGATTTTAACAATCCCTATTTAGCTCCACAGCCACCACAAAATGCCGAAGTAATAAGCTGTGATGGAACAAATATCTCCAACATGTGGATAGTAGTCACAAAAAGAGACACTGGACCTTTTGGCTTAATTGCTGAAGAAATTGGAGATGGGCAATTTAGAGGATTTTTCTCTATCAGCCCAATGGTAATCGGTAATGCGATAAAATCAATTTCTGAGCAGTTGAAGGTATCTATTGATTTTTCTAAAAATTATTGAAATCAATAGTACACTCTCATCTTTTGAATAATTTTAAAAAATATGTTTGAATTTGGAAATAATACTAAATACAATTCTTCTTAAACCATTTTCAAATGAAAGTAACAGAAACTGTTCAAATCAAAGCAGATCAATCTACAATTTGGGAAACTCTAAAATCGTTTCAGAATCCTGAAAGCTATATTCCTGTAGTACAAAGCTCTACTGTTAATGGAAGTGGACAAGGAGCTACTAGAACATGTCAAGTACAAATGGGTGACCAATCCTTTGCTGTAAATGAAACACTTCGGGCAGTAAATGATTCAAACAAATCCTTGATAATTTCACTCGATCAGGCACCACCTCCAATGCAGGGGCTTGAATTCCAGTACAAAATCAGTCCCTCTGATCAGAAATCTAATCTTGAAATTAGTACAGAGATTCCAGAAAATCCTGAAATGGAGCAAATTCTGCGTGGATTATTCTCAATGATTGGTCAAGGAATTAAGAAATTCCATGAATAAGGAATCAAAATAATTTTTCATTTTTTTAATATTCAGATTCACAAAGTGGACAAATCATAAATCCTCCATCCTGTCTTAAAGGAACTTCTAAAGAATCTTTTACACAATTTGGGCATCTGATGTAATTGCTCATAATTGAATTGAGAATTAATTCAATTTAACACCGTGTCTGAAAAGAAGTTTTCATTCATTTTTGGATTTTCCTAATTTTGGGAAATTGAGTATAATAATTAATTATAGAACTGTATATAGAAACTGGGCGATAGTGGGTAGGTAGAAATTTTCCCTTTAAAGGAAATTTTCTACACCCTTTTTTTCAAACCACGCTCAAAATATTATCAAAAACTGTCTTAAGGTGTACTTACTCAAGATGACAGCATTTGTAATCCAAAATATGAAAATAAACAGCATATTTTAAAAAGGTCATTTTTAATTTCTGGACTATGGCAAAATCAACACCTAAAAAGAAAAGTTCTGGAATAACTCCTTCCTGGACATCAAGCTGGAGTGATATTGACAAGTCAATTGATAATCTCCGAAAAGATATGGAAAAAGCATTTTCATCATTTCCATCAATCCAATTTCCCTCCATGCCAAAAATGGCTCATACATCATGCGATTTGATTGATGAGGGAAAACAATTCCGTGTAAAAATGGATGTACCTGGTGTAAAACGAGATGAAATTAAACTTGAAGTCACTGACAACTCCCTTGAGGTATCAGCAGAACACAAAGAGGAATCTGAAGACAAGAAAAAGAACTATCTTAGAAAAGAAAGAAGTCATGTATCTTACTTTAGAACACTACCTTTGTCTGAAAAAGTAGTTGCAGGAAAAGTAAAAGCAAAACTCACTGATGGTGTTTTAGACATTACTTTACCAAAGGCAAAACCAACTGTAGTGTCCAAGAAAAAATCTATTCAGATCCAATAATCATTTTTTTATTTTTAATTTTTTAAAAACAATTGTTTAAGAATGCATTTCAGGCCTAAAAAATACCGTATTTACTTGATTCCATCTCTTCTTTTATGGCTAGTTTGAATCGATGTTCCTTGCTTTCCATATTTTTGGAAATCCATGTAAGGAATTTTTTCTCCATACTTTTTCCCTTTAACATATCAAAATCTGCTCCCATCTGTTCTGCTAATTTCTCTACGAGGGTTCTATTCACACTAACCACAAAGAAATGCCATCCAAAGGCAAACTCTGAATCAGTCATAACAAAATCCTCATTTCCGTGAACCATCTCCTCGAGCAGAGTGAGTTTATGGGCTATTGCTTTACTGGTTTTGTCATAATCTACTGCAGAAACATTGATGTTTATTCGATCATCCATGATCCTTTTGAGTTTACACAAAATAAAAGGATTAATGATTATTCTTTCAAGAGGTGATCAAAATCTATGTCAAAATGCATTTTCATTATGTCAATATAGGTGCGTATTGATTCGGGAATCTCTTCTCTACAGGCAACCCCGAGATTTTTTGCATTAATCCAGATAACAAGTGTTTGAATAATTGTTAAAAATCGATCATTTTTGACTTGAGGATCAGCAATTGCTTTTGTGTATCTTTCAGCAAATTCCCACGCGGTGACAAAATCTACACACTTTACTCCAAACACTGCTAGTAATTGCTCTTGTAATGATTCAGCTTTTTTGAAAGGAGTAGTATTGAGAATGTATGGAAAATCAACTTTGTCAGGTAAACAATCAGGAAGTGGACCCCAAATTGTAATTATTTTAATGCCAGGTTTCAGATTTTCGAATTTTTCCATCATGGTCTTTATGATCTGTTCATCTGTAAACCAAAATAAAATCACAGATGCATCAGAAATTTCTGCATCCTTTACATCTTTACAAACAAATTCTCCTGAATAATTTTTTGCAAGATTAATCTTTTTTTTATCGTTATCTATGCCAACTGCTTTTTTTACATGGAATTCGTTTAGGGCTATTTCCACTCCTTTCCCATCTCCGCAACCAAGATGGTAAAAAATATCATCTCGGCCTAAATTCACAAAATTAAAAATTTCTCTGAAGGATTTATCTGGTAATTGTACATCGTCCCCACTAACAATGTTTTGTGGTAAGGATTCTAAATATTCTTCAATTTTCAATATAATGAGTAATATTCTTGAGAATTTATTCCCTTATGCTCTCAAGCTTTGATACTGCTTGCCATAATTGGGTTCTAACATAGGATGGTAAATTTGGATCTTGTGTTACATCATCTAGTAAGCTAATGGTATTTGCAGCTCTAACAGACAATGCATATTCTTCATCACTCAAATCTTTGATCAAATCTGAAATGGATTTTTTTACGGTTTTCGGGGTAGATGAACTGGCTACTATTTGATTAAGAGTGTCAATTGCCTCTTTCATTGATTCTTTGTTTTCACTTTCATCTGCCATTCTTACACCATTTCTTGTAAATTAGGAGTATATAGTTACATCTCTACAAACACGTTATCATCTTCAACAGTAACGTTGTATGCTCCCAAATTGTTAATTTTAGCTGGAAATTTTACTAATTTTCCGGTTTTACAATCAAATTCTGCTTTGTGCCATCCACAAGTCACTACACAACCATTCAATGTACCTTCAGAAAGACTTGCACCAGAATGAGTGCATGAATCATCAACAGCACAAAAATCACCATCAATGTTGGCGACTAGTACTTCTTTTCCATCCAGAGCAATTTTGATCATTTTTCCAGGAGGAATCTCTGAAACCTTACCAGCTATAATTTTTCCCATTTGGTGGTTTTAACTTATTATTCTTAATATTTTTTCGTAAAACATGATAAGGGAAGCTACTTCTGATGATAAAACCCACATCCTGCAATTTTGTGAAAATACTTTTTCATGGGGGGATTATATTTCCGATGTATGGGATTACTGGCGATCTGAAGGAAACCTGTTTGTTTTTGAACAAAATCTCCCCATCGGAATTTGTCATGCCGTTTTCCTAAAAGGACATGTATGGATTGAAGGAATTAGGGTTAATCCAGAATTTCAAAGACAAGGAATAGCCTCAAAACTAGTCAAACAAGTTGAATCCTTGGCAATTCAAAAAAAAGTTCATTCATCTCTAATGCTAATCGATACTCAAAACAAACCATCTTTAGAAATGTCACAAAATCTAGGCTACACAACCTACCAAACTTGGAATTTTTATTCTCTTATTCCGGAAAAAAACACTGTCTTTGATATCTCTTATGAAGACACATTCAAAGAAAATGAATTTCCTCACTATGTAAAATCTTGGAGATGGATTCCATTAGAAAAAGAAACAATATCGCTTTTAAAATCAAAAAATTGCATAATTCATTCCGGAAATAATGATAAAACAACTGCAATTTTAGAAGATTCAGAACATTTCAAAAAAACACTGATTGTGACATTATTTGCAGGATCTGATTTGAACACTACTAACCTCCTATGCTTTCTGCAAAATTATGGATTTGAAAAAAACTATCAAAGAGTACAAATACTAACAAAAGAAACTTTACCGAAATTTGAAAATTTAGACTTTAAACTATCTTTTCACTTGATGCAAAAACTATTGTCTTGAATCTTAACTGTTCTAATTGTATTTCTTAATACTCCCAAGTTTTCAATTTCCATCTCTACTTTATCTCCGTCTTTGAGAAATACGGCATTGGGCTTGTTCAACATTACCCCTGCTGGAGTTCCAGTAGAAATAATGTCTCCTTTTTCAAGGGTCATGACATTGCTAATTTTTGAAACTATTTCAGGAATTTTTATGAACATTTTTTCAGTTGATGAGTTTTGTCTGATTTGGCCATTGACTTTAGTTACAAGTTTTAGATTTTGTGGGTCTGAAATTTCATCTGCGGTCGTAATCCATGGCCCACATGGTGCAAATGTGTCAAAACCTTTTCCTCTTGTAAATTGCTTATCTTTGAATTGAATATCTCTTGCAGAAACATCATTGAAAATCATGTACCCAAATATGACATCTTTGGCTTGTTCTTGAGAAATATTTTTACAAGTTTTACCAATTATCATTGCCAATTCGATTTCATAATCTAATTGAGTTACAAATTCTGGGCATTGTATATCTGAATCAGTTCCATTAAGTGCAGTTCTAGGCTTGAGGACTATGGCTGGGTCTTCTGGTGCCTGTAGACCTTGTTCTTCGGCATGATCAGTATAATTGAAAGCAAGACAGATTATCTTACTTGGATTTGGGATAGGTGGAAGTAGTTTGAAATTTGACATGTCTTGAGCATATGGCAAGCTATCTATCTTGTCAGCAATCTCGTTATACCATCCATCGAAAAGAAAATCCTTGATAGTATAAGGAATGGGAACTCCTGTTTGGTAAGTTATCTCATCTTTTGTAGCAACCTTGTTTCCCTTTACAAAACCATATGTTTCACTATTGTTATATGATAATCTTGCAATCTTCATTATTTTTTCACTCACTTGTGTGTAAATATTGCTTGATTTTGTGAGTCTTTTCTACAATATCCAAATCTAACAAACTGAATTTCCTCTCCTTCTTTTAATTTTAGATATTGAGGTTCTGTATAAACCTCTAATTCCTCAAGACTGTTTTCATTGAATTGCTCATCGATGAACAACTGGTTTGGAACTAGGAGTTTAATCTCATGAGCTGTTTTTTCCGGAATCCATTGAATTTTTTGAATATTGGATGTTTCGCCATCTTCAACAAAATCTCCTTCAGATTCTTCATTTACTTTAGTAATTGCCACATTTCCTAATCCTAGTAATCTTACTTGAGATCCTGGCTTGAAGTTTTGTGCATCATCAGCACTAACTAAAATATTTTCATCAATTTCTATTGTTCTTTTTCCCATATCCTTGATAGGGTGATTGGGAATTTCAATAGATGCAAAAGGAAGTTTGTTTACTTTGAGTTTCTTTGGTTTGTTTACCATGAAAAGTCTAATACTGTCTGCATCCACAAATTTTCTATTAAACGATTCAAGGGCATCAAACGGTGCTAAAGTATTGGCTTTTGTTAATCCTAATGATAAAATGAATTTCTTAATTGCTTCTGCCTTTATCCCTCTTCTTCGGAGGGCCTCAAGTGTTGGTAATCTAGGATCGTCATACCAAGAAACTTTTCCTTCCTCAATCAATGGTTTTAGAATTCTCTTTGAAATGGGCATTCCTTTGAATTCAAGCCTAGAAAAAAAGTCTTGATAGGGCTTTCTCATGCCTAAATCATCTAAAATTGCATTGATCAGGTCTTTTCTTAATTCAAATTCTTTGGAACGAAAAGCATGTGTTATGCCATCCTTGCTATCCTCGATTGCAACTGCAAAGTCATAGCTAGGCCAAACTCGGTATTTTTCTCCTAGGGTGTAATGTTTCTCATCTATAATTCTAAACAAGACAGGATCTCTCATCACAGCATTGTCTGCTTTCATATCTCCTCGAAATCTTACAATTGCTTCTCCTGGTTTGTATTTTTGGAACATTTTGTCCCATCCTTGATTATTTTTTTCAATATCTCCTAAACTACACTTGCAAGCTTTTCTCTCTCTTCTATTTTGACTAATATTTTCTCGTTTACAAGTACACACATAGGCCTTTCCCGAATTAATTAATTCCATTCCTTTTTCGTAAAAAAATTCCATGTCATCAGATGTACTCTTTACAACATCAAATTCTACTCCTAACCAATCTAATCCAACTTTAATTGCTGCATGATATTCCATCCTTTCTGCTTCTGGATTTGTATCATCCATTCTCAAAATACATTTTCCACCATACATCTTTGCATACTCTGCATTGATTATAGCTGCTTTTGCATGTCCGATATGTGGATACCCATTGGGTTCTGGTGGAAACCTGGTTACAACTTTTCCTTGTT
Source organism: Nitrosopumilaceae archaeon (assembly GCA_049414205.1). Taxonomy (GTDB): domain Archaea; phylum Thermoproteota; class Nitrososphaeria; order Nitrososphaerales; family Nitrosopumilaceae; genus Nitrosomaritimum. Next base: position 22,584 of record JBMSGE010000003.1, on the reverse strand, counting down.
CTGCTCCTTGTAAAGGTGGTAGTCCCTCTCTTTCCTCTACTTTTTCTTTTGGTTTTAGTAAATCTGGAAAATTTGTTTCAATCTCTTTTTTTTGATCTTCAAAAGATAACTGATTTACAGATGAAACAATCTCTGAAATGTCTCCAATAATCTCTTTTACTTTGCTACGAAATTCTGGTTTAGTTCCTAAAATTTTTGATAACACAATTTTATCTTGAGTTTTACCTTCATGCTCAAATGCATTTTGCAAAGCCACTTTTCTGATTTCGCTCTTTATGTCTTCATCCAAATTAGAAACTCCTGTGTAGTTGTTGAAAAGAACGGCTTTTTTATACTAATTGACAATTTTGTGCCTAAATTTAGGTAAAAAACAGAGTATTTAGTGCTCATCAAAAAAATTGTATCACCATACATCAAGATCCTAATTTAAACAAAATATCAAAGATTGACCTTATTTTTGTAATTTCTTAAAATCTTTCTATTTTTTTTTGGCTAATTGTTTTTCAAGAAGAGAATTAATTACACTTGAAAAACTTACTGACTTGTTTTCACTAAGTATCATTTTGGATTGTGTTAATCTAATCTTCTTGTCCAAATCATCATCTATCATTATGGTAATTCGTTTTGCCATTATTCATTACCATCTGTTTTGTTTATTTGAACCTTTTTTGGTTCTTGATTTTGTCCTCAAAATTGCACCACAACATGGGCATCGTAGACTAGCTATAGTTAGAAACATACTGCACATTGAACATCTTTTTTGCCCAATTTCATATCTTGATCCATTTGGAACTTTCTTTCCCTTGAAGTCTTCGCATATCCCTTTACAACAATATCCCATCAGAGATCACCATTTCCAAAATTATCATGACAGCAGGGGCATCTAGAATATTTAGAAACCAAATTTAGATTGCATGTTGGACAAAACTTTCTAAATATCTCAACTTGTGAGTTTCTAAAGGAAGAATTTGCATCATAATATCGACAAACGCTTCTGCAGGAATTCTCGCTCAATTTTTACCCTCACTTACCTCAAAGAATGTCCCACACTCTTTACAAAAAATTCCATAATTTTCTATTTGAACTGAGATACTTCCACAATCGACACATATCTTAATTGATCTGTTTACAGTTTGTTTTTTTTCTTCAAAACTGTTTGATTGGATCATTTGAGTTTCCATGTATACTATTAAGAATGACTCCTAATTAAGTATTGTTATTAATTAGGAATCATTATCAACTAATAATACCTATAAATAAGATAAATTGCTATCAAAACTATGCAGCAATTGGATGACTTAGTCTCATCTCTACGTGAAGATGGCTTTAGAATCACTCCTCAGAGGGTAGCAATTCTTGATTATCTTTTAAGAACAGATGATCATCCAAGCGCAGAATACATCCATCAGGTGGTAAAAAAGCAATATCCGATGGTTAGTCTTTCTACTGTTTACAAAACATTAGATCTTCTCAAAGAAAAAGAACTGGTAGGAGAAATTGAAGTTGGAGGAGAAACTAGATTTGATGCACATACTGACGCTCACATTAATCTAGTATGTATGAAATGCGGAAAAATCGATGATCTTGATGAAAATTCTTTAAATGAGATTCAAAATCGTGCCGCAAAAAAATCAAAATATCAAATTCTAAAAAGCAATTTTGAATTATTTGGATATTGCAATATTTGCAAATCTGAATTCAACTAAAAAATTAATCTCACTATATTATCAACAATGAAATTAGTAATGTAATATAATACCAATTAAAGAGTAATACATCTAAATGAAAAAAAGATCAACTCAAAATTTTAGAATGACAAAAACAAAAATTCGTAAATTCCTCGTTCCAGTCGATGGTTCAAAAAATTCTATCCGTGCTTTGTCTTTTGCAATCAATTTAGCAAAATTTACAAAATCTAAGATCGTTATTCTTCACGTATTACCTACTGATGTTTCCTCAATGTCTATTGTAGAACTAATGAAACCTCTATCTTCAATCCAAACAAAAGGATATGAAGCAAAACTCACAAAACGTGGACAAAAAATTATTGAAACTGCAATGAATCGTTGCAAACAAAATAGAGTTGGATTTTCATCGAAAATCATAAAAGGAAATCCAGGATATGACGCCATAAAATATGCCCATAACAAAAAAAATTCTATTGATCTCATCGTAATGGGCTCAAGAGGGGAAGGACATGCTGAAGAAATTTTACTTGGAAGTGTCTCTTACCATGTTGTTCATAAATCTAAAGTTCCTGTAATTATTGTAAAATAATTTTTAAAATGAAACTTTTCAAAAAAGATAACTCTAAAAATTATCAAATGAAGCTAGATGCACTGATCAACGTTATGCAAAGTACTGGATTTCTAACCGATAATAAAGTAGAAAATGCAATTAGAAATATTCCAAGGCATAACTTTGTACCTGATTCACAAAAAAATGAAGCATATGATAATTCCCCTATACCTATTATGAAAAATCAAACCATCTCCCAACCTTCTGTTGTTGCCAGAATGACAGAATGGTTAGATCTAAAAGAGGGCCAAAAAGTTTTAGAAATTGGAAGTGGATCCGGTTGGCAAACTGCAATCCTTGCAAATCTTGTTGGTTCTGGTAAAGTTTTCACAGTAGAGAGGCATTCAGAATTGGCAAAATTTGCCAAACAAAATTTAGAAAAATTAGGAATAAAAAATGTAGAAATAATAAAAGGAGATGGACATCTTGGACTTCCTGAGAAATCACCTTTTAACAGAATAATGATTACAGCTGCATGCAAAAAAGTTCCAGAAAAATTACTGGATCAATTAGAGGTAGGAGGCTTATTGATAGCACCTGTTGGAGAAAATATTCAATCTTTGGTATTATTAAAAAAAACTCACAAAGGAATTGTTGAAATTGAAAATCAAAAAGGATATGTTTTTGTTCCTCTTGTTTAATTTGATTTAAAATCTAAAGACTTCGCTTTACTACAAAATCTAACAATTCTACTAGCTCATTTTTTGCAGATCCCTTGTATTTTGAAAGGGATTTTTCTGCCTTTTCTGCATATTTGAGAGCCTGTTTCCTCACATTTTCTTCAATACCTAATTCCCGAATAACCTCTACTGCTTCCGTAAGATCTTTTTTAGATGCTTTTTGATTTCCAAATGCCTTTAAGATTTTCTTTTTGTTTTTTCCTTTAGAAGATTTTATTGCCATCAGAATCGGAAGCGATTTTTTACCTTCTCTGAGGTCGTTTCCCACCGGTTTTTTGGTAATTTTTGGGTCTCCCATGACTCCAATTAGATCATCTGTAATTTGAAAAGCAATACCAAGGTTTCTCCCAAATGATGAAAGATTTGAAATATCTTTTGTTTTGGTTGTTGCACAAATTGCTCCCATAGAACATGAAACATCAAACAGAGCAGCAGTTTTTTTACCAATCATATTGACGTATTCTGATTGTGTTGGAATTCGTTTTTCTTCTGCCATTTTTATGTCAAATAACTGACCTTCACATACATCTACGCAGGCCTTTGCAAGACGTGAAATAAGTTGATTTGTTGCATTGGATGTTAATTTTGAGTCTGATATTATTTGGTATGCTTTGGAAAAAAGTACATCACCTGCAAGTATTGCAACAGGCATTCCAAATTTTTTATGAACAGTTGGCACTCCGTGACGCATTTCATCATTATCCATAATGTCGTCATGAACTAGGGTGAAATTATGAACCATTTCAACTGCACTTGCTGCAGGCATTGCCAGTGATGTCTTGCCACCTAAAATCTGGCAGCTCTTAATTACCATATATGGTCTAAGACGTTTTCCACCATTAACTATAAGATGCCCTGCAGCATCGTAAAGCATTTTTGGATTTCCTTTTAATTTTGTTTTAAGATACTTGTTTACAACTTTGGCATTTTTTTCTATAGGTTTGGTATTTTTCATTGCACTAATCTCCAATTATCATCTGGTAGATGAAGTTTAATTGCTTGTTGGAATGATTCATGCATTTCAGAACTCATCCATGATTTGAAGATATTTTCATATTTTTCTAACATTGATTTTTCTGATTTATCAAGTAATTCTAGCGCTATTAGCATCCAGGGGCAGTATATTTCAGGCTGAGATTTGAGTTCTGAGAGCAATTCCTCTGCTGAAATCCATTTTATCTCATCAATTTCACCCTCTATTTTTCTAAATGGTGCTGATTTATCTACAACCCCAATTAGAGTTCCACAAACCTCATTTTCAGAACCAACATCTTTGTATGGAACATGATATTCGAATTTGAACAAGTAATCTAATTTGCATTCAATCCCTAATTCCTCTGGCATTCTTCTTTCACCTGATGAAACATAAGTTTCAGATTCTCTGGGATGACTTGCTACTGTTCCATCCCAATCACCTGGCCACAACATTTTTTCTTTGGCTCTTCTTGTCAAGACCAATCTACCGTTTTTATCAAACAAAAGTGCAGTAAATGCTCTGTGTAAAATTCCGTTAGGAAGATGACACTTTACTTTCTCCTCTGTTCCTATAGGATTGTCATCTTTATCAACTAAAATTAGATATTCTTCAGCCACGTCTTTTACCTCTAAACAAGGTGCCTTCAAATTTCCCATTTTTAACCGCTTTCACAATTCTTTGAGGATTATTGCCGTTTACAAAAAACACATTCATTCCCATCTTGGCAATTTTTGTGGCTTCTTCAACTTTTCTGGTCATTCCCCCCGTTACATCCATTAAATTATTTGAAATTGTAGGTTTTTCGCCCTTCAATTCATGAATCAATTTTTTTGTCTTAAGATCAGAATACAGACCATCTTCATTTAAAGCAAAAATTGTTAATTTTGGTTTCAAAATTTTTGCAAGATGGGTCATAATTTTATCTCCTGATAAGATGTAAGTTTTATTTTGTCCATACCAAAGTGCATCTCCAAAGGTTACTGGAATTAATCCCGATTTTGAAATATTTTCAATTTCTTTAATTTTTTTTGTAATCGGTTTATTTCCTGTCATGAAATCAGTAGGAGGTAAACAATAAGGGCTTAATCGATTTTTTACAAATGAATCTAAAATAATTTTATTTAATTCCACCATTGAATTTTTTACTATTGCAACTCCGTGAATATCATATTTTTTTGGCTGTGTATGCATATCATATTTGACTGACCAATAATGCCCATAAGAGCCACCTCCGTGAACAATTATCATGGGCTGATCGACTTTCTTCAAACTTTTTGCAAGATTCTCTATTGTTTTTCTTCTTGGGGAGAGAGGTTTTTCCTTGTTAGTGATGATGGATCCTCCTAATTTGATTAGAATCATGCTGTCACCAAATATCTAGACCATTAAAAAGTATCCAATCCCTTAAAGTCAATTTTTACTGAAAAACATTCGTAATTATTTTTTTTGAATTGACTAACTACATTTTCCATATTGGTTTGATCAGTCAAAGCAAAGATACATCCACCACCACCAGCACCTGTTATTTTTGACCCAAATGAGTACTCGTTGGCAAGTTTGATCATATCTCTTAATTTGTCGTTGGATATGCCAATGGATTCAAGATATTCTTGATTTTTTATTATGTTCAAACCAATTCTCTTCAAATCATTATTTTGAAAACAATTCATCACATCATCTATTAAATCAGATTCTTCTTTACACATTTGGGAAAATCTCTCTTCATTTTCTTCTTTGAATTGTCTTACCTTAGAGACAACTTGTTTTGTAGAATGTTCAATTTTTGAATTTGCAATAACTAAGTGAAAATTTGGTTCATACTCTAGCTTTCGATGGCCATTTTGTTTATCATACTGCATAATTCCTCCAAAAGTGCATACAGTACAGTCCGCACCAGATGTATTTGGGAAAATTGTTTTTTCAGCTTCAATTGCCAATTGTAAAACTTGATCTTTTGATACTTTTTCAAATACTCCTGAAATCGCAGCTGCTGCAGCAACACAACAAGCTGAAGATGATCCTAAACCTACTCCTAAAGGAATTTCAGAATCAACAGAAATTTCCATTCCAGAATTTTGATCATATTTTTTAATTATTTTATCTGCCAGATAATAAAAGGGCCTTAGTGGACCGTCTATTTCAGTAATTGGTTTGTTTTTCTCCAACTTCAAATTGCCAATATCTGATTTTATTGATATAACATCCTCTGGAATTTTCTCTGCAGTTACTGTGATTCTTTTATCTATTGCACAAAGAATGGCCTTAACTCCATAAACTACGAAATGCTCTCCAAATAAAATCACCTTTCCAGGTGCAGATGCTTTTGATGTCAAGTGAATACTATTGACCCATACCCAACAACAGAACTCGTATCTCCAGTAACATCACCACTTGTGGCATAACGTAACAACTCTCCTTTTGTTGCACCAAGCTCTTTACATGCAATCATAGTAGATGCTATTGCTCCGTATCCGCAGGCAGTAACCTTTCTTTTTTGTAATACATCGTAAAATTTCTCTACATCCATTTCCAATATTGGTTCAATTAGGGCCGTATCTTGTTCATGAGCAAAATCGTTTGGCTCGTAATGAGTAAAATCAGAAGATCCAATTATCATGGTATTTTTTTTCTTGGCAATTTTTGACATTGCCAACCCTACATCGTGTGCTATCTCTTTACTTTGATTTATCAAAGATATTGGCAGGATTTTAAAATTCGAAAAGGTCTGTTGTAAAATGGGAATTTGTACTTCCAGACTATGTTCTCTTGTGTGGGAAAAATAGTCTGATTCGATAAATTGAGATAATTTAGAAATTTCTTCAGCTGATTCTGAATCTACTTCGACACTTCCAAGGGGTGTTTCCCATTTACAATCTTTCATAGTTGCCACACTCCTTCCAATTCCCCAATGATTTGGGCCAACAATAATGAACAATTCTGGAGACTCTGATGATATTGATTTTATGGAATTACATGCAATGGGACCTGAATAGACATATCCCGCATGTGGACAAATCACTCCAAAAATCTTACCTTGTTTTTTTTCTGAATTTTCTCCAGGTCCAAATGGATGTGTAAAACAATCTTGAATTAATTCTGTTAATTTGTTTTTTTCACCGGGATAGAACATTCCGGCTACGGCCGGTGTCCTAATTTGCATTACTCGATTTCCTCTTCCGTTATCTTTGTTTCAAAATCATCGATTTCATATTTCATTGGGTCTTCTTCTTTTAGTTCTCCTCTTTCGATGAGAATCTGACGAACCAATAACCAGTAAACTGTGGCAAGAGCTTTTCTTCCTCTGTTGTTTGCTGGGATAACAACATCTAGTTTTGATGTAATGTTATCTGTATTTGAAATTCCGATAATTGGTATGCCTGCATTAGTGGCCTCGATTACTGCTTGTTCATCTACTTGAGGGTCTGAAATCAAGACCAATTTTGGCTCAATATAGTATGGCAATGAAGGATTTGTAAGAGTTCCTGGCAAAAATCTACCTAGTAATTTTTTAGAATCTAACATTTCGCAAAATTTCTCAATTGGAGTGTTTGCATATTGTCTTCCAGAGCAGACAATGAGTTTGTCAGTTCCTAGACGATTGATGAATTTTGCAGCTGTCTTTATTTTTTCAAGAGTAATATCAAGATCTAGCATGTATAGGCCTTCAGGACTAGCCTTTGTAATGAAAGGCTTCATGAATTTTGTTTTAACTTGAGTTCCTACTCTAATACCTGTGGAAAGCACTTTCTTTTTTATGTCTGTAGACTCTACCTGTTGGCTCATAGCGATTTTAAACCTCAACCATACCGCGTATTAAATCATGCTCTGATAGGCGTAAAAGTTCGTTTAGTTTTGCCACTCTTTCCCCACCGACTATGCCTACTTTAAGCAATTTTGACTTTGTAGCTAGACCAATATGAGAAATATGAGAATCTGTAGATTCGCCTGATCGGTGTGATGTGATAAGTTTTACATTGTTTTTTGATGCAACATCTGCAAATTCCATGGCATCAAAGAGACTTCCTGCTTGGTTTACTTTTAGAATGGCTGCATTGCAAGATTTTGATTCGATTGCCTTGCTTAGAATATTCTTGTTTGTAACAGTAAGATCATCTCCTGTAACAAGTGTATTTGGAAACTTTTTTGTCAATTCTGACATATCTGCAAATGCTTCTTCATGAACTGCATCTTCGGCGTAAATTAATTTGTATTTTTCAATGATGTTTGCAGCAAATTCAATCTGCTGCTCAGGAGAATTTTCAAATCCGGCTCTGTCATAAAGATACATTTTCTTTTCTTCATCCCACTGGGTTGATGATGCAAAATCTACTCCTAGAGAAACTTCTTTCCCTAAAGTATACCCCAAGTTTTCAATAGCAAGGGCAGATGCTTCAAGTGCTTTTTCGTTGTCTAGCTTTGGAGCCCATCCTCCTTCATCACCTCGCCCGTTTGTAAATGTAGGATCTTGCTTTTGTAGAACTTTACGTAATTCTTTATGCACTAAAAGATTAGTTTCAATTGCTTCTTCGATAGTCTTTGAGCCTATTGCGCAAATTAAAATCTCTTGAATATCTGGAGTGCCTGGACCGGCATGAGCACCTCCACCTAAAATATTTCCCAAAGGATATGGGAATTTAAAAGATGTCTCAGAAGATAATGTTTGAAACAAAGGCTGATTCAGTGCTTTTGATGCTGATTCCATTGATGCGATGGTTACTGCAAATGCAAGTGCGCCTCCAATGTCGGAGTAATTTGTAGAATTATCCAAACTCTTCAAAGTGTCATGTACTGATTTTAAATCTGATGCATCAAGACCAATAAATTTCTGAGCATTCTCTTTTAGAATACGAAGACTTTCTTCAGGCTTGCCGTTTGGAAAGCTTACTGCTTCATATTTTCCAACACTTGCACCAGATGGTGCACACACTCTACCTAGAAAATTATTATCGCTAACAATGTCAACTTCGATTGTTTTACTTCCTCTACTATTGTAGAGAACACGTCCTTCAATAGATGTAATTTTTGGCAATCTATTCTAACTCAGATTGGACTTCTTGGTGTCTTCTCTGAATAGCTTCATAGAATGGAACGATTTGCTGGATTGATTCAACACTGGTTAATAGCATTCTTCTGCAACAATATCTGCTCATTCCCAAGGAATCTAAAACCTTGCCGGGATCCTCTCCTGCTTTTACTTTAGTCTGATAATCATCAAATTTATCTGCAATAAGATTTCCACAAGTAAAACATCTTACAGGAATTAACATACGAACGAAAAAGTAATCAAGGATTATAAAAACCATGCAAGGAATTTTTTTTGCGGGCGTCGCCCAGCCTGGCCAAAGGCGCTAGCTTGAGGGGCTAGTCTCTCAGGAGTTCGTGGGTTCAAATCCCATCGCCCGCACCACAGTTTTTTTAAAATTAATTATTTTTTTAATTTGCTTAATGCTTCAATTAGTTCTGATCGTCTTTTTTCTTCGGTAATTGCTCCACGAGCATCATCTACCAAAATACGGTCAACATCGACTTTTCTTCTTGCTTCTTTTACTACTTTATCGTACATCGAAAATGAATACAAATGGAGATACAAGTTCTCCATGATCTCAAATATTCTTAATGCTTCCTTAATTTCTCCTAGTCGGATTTTATCAAAAATCATTCTCTTTAATTCTCCAACACAATCTAACAGTCCAAGAACATATGATTCTGGCATTACCTTGAGTTTTGCATCGGAAGGAATTTCTTTTCTTTCAACAATTGCAATCAAACATGCGGCCTCAACAAATTCTTGTTCTGGTGTAATCAAGTAACGTCGCAAGTCTGATTCTCCTTTTTTCTTGTATTTTTTTAATAAAACATCTGCTTGTTTTAGATTCTTTTTTGCATTTTTCAAATCACCTTTGTGAACAGAAATAATTGATCTACTACAAAGAATTACTATCTCTCTTGTATTTCTTAACAAAAATTCTCTATTGTCTTGTGTGTTTGCAAGAGATTTAGAAATTTTATCTAGTGATGATTTTACATTTTTTAATGTCATTTATCAATATGAATAAAAACTAGGATAAAGCCGTTTGCAAATTGTTTAAGATTGAATACGAGCCTGAAGAAAATAAAAATTTTTTATTTTTTATAACTATTACTTTGAACTCCTACTGATTATTGATTCTTGTAATTTCTTCTTGTTCCTTATTAAGAAAAAACCCAAAAAAAATTCATGAAACATGCCGCTCTACCACTAATGTTATCGGGAGTTTTGTTAGTGATTGCAGGTTTACTAATTATGCCTGCAACAAACGGTCAACAACTAGCATTTGCAGAATCCGACGGTGGTTCCACACTCAAAGTTTCAGATAAATTGAAAAAAAATCCCCTAGCAATGCAAATCATTGCAGAGATGGAGGCACAAAAACTAAGGTACAAGCAACTTTCTGAGGAATCTGTTCCCAAAATCCTTCCTACTAGAGAACAAATTCTGATTGAAGAAAATAGGAAAATCTCCGAAGAAATGCTTCAAGATGATTTAGATTCTATGAATAAAGAATATCTAGATTTTACACCAAAAAACGCCTTTGCAAAATTTGTTGAAAAATTAAATTCCTCTCATCATGGAATATTTTGGGATCAATTTGATTATCTAAATGCAAAGGTGCAACTAGCAATTGCAGCTAAAAAAGATGTTTTAGAAAATGGAGGGACATTTTATGAGGCTCAACGAGAATATTTCAAATATGCATCAATGCCACGTCTGGAGATGATTAGTTACATACAGGAACTTAATGTAAAGTATGGATTTGCCCAAGAAGACATTCAATCTAACTTTGATCCAAATGGAAAACTTCCAAGATTTGAAAAAGACAAAGATGCTCCTTGCTACGGATGTGAAAATCTAGAATCAGTAGATGATTCAAACTCTCAAGCAAATGAAAACGAAATTACCGAAATAGGTTTCAATTCCGAAATTGATCCTCGAGCCGAAATTAAATATCTTCAAGAAAAACTCTCCAACCTGAGACAAGCATTTCTAAAATCTGAAAACATCAACGAGAAAAAATACCTAGTCGACTCTCTTAATGACACAGTCAAAAAAATTCAGGAACTGACATACTGATAACGGTTTAAATCAATGTTATCAAATTTCTATATTTTTTCAAAAATCTAAATTCCAATTCCATTTTTTAACAACAGTTTCTTTAATCAATAACTGAGGAAATTTTATGCTCTAGCATCGTTTTTGGGCACAAATTGAAAAAATAAAGGTTATTCTCTTTTATGTGACTTTTTGAAAGTTTTCTTATGGATAAAGTCGATGAAAAGTTGGTTGAAAATCCAAAGGATCTCACGATAACATACGGAGACAAGGAAGTAAAAATTGGAGAATTAACAGATGATGAAAAAATTGACTGCATATCCAGATTATGGCTTTACAAAGAGAATGTAGAATATGAAAATGCATCTCTAAAAGATATGATACAAAAAATGTATTTTTTTGGAAAAATGGAAAACATCCAAGAAGAAAAAAATGATTAAATGCATACATTGATTCAGAAAATCTGTGAATTTCAACTGCGTAATCCCTTCTTGTAGTTACAAGCGTAACGGCATCAAAGAAGAAGACTTTCTAAATCATTTGAAAAAAGAACACCATACAGAAATGCTAGAAATTTCCAAAAAAGAAAACATGTCAATAAACATGATACATATGATAACTATATCAAACTCTAAAGTATTCATTAATTCTTAGGTTCTAAAATTCAATACGCTTAATTTGATAATTCTTGAAGATAATTTGTGAGTTTTCGAGCAAGTGTATTTTCTGGAAAAGAATTGGCGATAATTATTGGAATCTCTACTGCTGTTTCAGTATTTTTGTATGTGTCTTATGTTTCAGGTAGATGAAAGTTTGCAATATCGCCCCATTTTGAACAAAAAATAGATCCATTACACACTACAGGAACAACCTTTGTTCTTTAGAATTTGAATTTGATCCTTTATTGAATCAACAAATTCATTTTGTATTTTACTACCAGTTGCCTTTCTTTTATCAAGCGGGCTTTGATGATTGTATCCGCGTTTATCCAATTCACTAACTAATTTTTCATGTCTTAGATACATTGCTTTTAGCTTACCCCTCCATCTCAAGGTTTCTGGATGTAAAGAATATCCTTTCTTATTTTCAGTAAGGATGACCCACATTGCATGAAGTTCCCTATGTTCCCCCAAAAGATGATTTCTACATAATTTTGAAGGAGAAATATCCCAAATTCTCATTAAAGTAATTAATGCATTTTATAATAAAAACAAGACAGGATTTTTTCATAGTGCCAAGGGGATTAAAATTTAATTTTTAGAGATGCTTTTGGATTCTAAAACCTCTTATTTTACATCCATTTTTCATCTAATCATGGAAATATCGGTTGATCAAATGTACAACATAGAAAATAATGGGCATGATATGGGTTTTTTAAAAAAATTCATGATGGAAAATGCAGGAGCCGCAGCAGTTCGAAGACTGGTAGAAAAGATTGGCAATCCTGAGAATAAGAAGATCTTGATTTTTGTAGGAATGGGAAATAATGGCGGAGATGGATTAGTGATGGGAAGACATCTTGCCGGTTATGGCTCAGATGTTACTATTGTTTTACTAGGACCAGAAGAGAAAATCAAAACTGAAGAGAGCAACTGGAATTGGTCTATCTTAAAGAAAATGCCATCAGTCAAATTAGTTTCAGGCGATAACACAAACTTTGATTTTAGTCCAGATGTTATAATTGATGGAATTTTAGGAACTGGAATAACAGGAGAGATAAAAGAGCCATATGCATCTGCAATCAACTTCATTAACGGATTAGATTGTTTCAAGTTTGCAGTTGATGTCCCATCTGGATTAAATCCAGATACCGGTGATACTGCAAATATCTATGTAAAGGCAGACCTGACTGTAACATTTCATAAAATGAAACGAGGTATTCCAAAACGAAAAGATCTCACTGGAGAATTATTTGCAGAAAAAATTGGAATTCCCCCAGAAGCAGAGGAAGGAGTGCTATGATAGTACACCAAATTCAAGTTGGAAATATGCAAAACTTTACCTATGTTTTAGAAGATGAAAATACAAACGAAGGAATTGTAATAGACCCTTCATGGGATCTAGATAAGGTTCAAGAACAGATTACGAGAAATAACTTGAAAATTAAATACATTGTAAACACACATCATCATTTTGACCATACTTTGGGAAATGAGAGTATGGCTGAATTCACTGGTGCAAAAATAATTCAACATGAGACATCAGAACTGAAAAATGACATTACTGTAAAAGAAGGTGATTCAATAAAATTTGGGGATTCAGAATTACGCGTTTTGCATACTCCTGGACACTCAAAGGATAGCATTTGTTTGATTGGTGATGGAAAAATATTCTCCGGAGATACATTGTTTGTTGGAAATTGCGGACGAGTAGACCTGCCTGGAGGAAGTGCAAAGGAGCTATATCACAGCCTCATTGATGTGCTTCACAAATTAGATGACAATCTTACTCTTTACTGTGGGCATAATTATGGTCCATCTGAGGTATCTACGATAGGAAAAGAAAAAACCACAAATCTGGTTATGCAAAGGAGAACCGAAGAAGAGTTTCTAGATATGATGGGACAGTGAAGTGATTGGATGATTTTGAATTATTTGGAAATACCCAAAAGGCCGAAAATTTCATAGACACCATTAGGAATCAAAAATTTCTTTTCTCCTTTGTAATATCATATACTGAAACATCTGAAATTCCGGGAATAACATTTGCAGGAGCTGATAAAGACTCTATCAAATTCACTCCTCCGGCAGATGCTGAGTATCTTTACTATGGCAATTGTAAAACAATTGATAAAATTCCAATGACTCCTGACGGAAAACCAACACCTGCCTTGCTTACAAAAGTCGCACTTGAATCCTCAAGCATCCCACATATTGTAGTTAATGCAGGAAGTAAAGTTTCTCCACAATTACCTTTTATCCAAACAGGTTTGTCTCCCGGAAAAAATATTTCAGTAAGCCCCGCAATGACTGACTCTCAAATATCTCAGGCAGTTGATTATGGAAGAATTGTTGGACGAACCTTGGCATCAATGACTGATTGTTTGATTATCGGAGAAAGTATTCCTGGTGGAACTACTACTGCATTGGCTGTAATGCGAGGTTTGGGGTACAAAGCAAAAGTTAGCTCAAGCATTCCTGACAATCCTGTTATTTTAAAAAATCAAATTGCAAGTATGGCATTAGAGGGAGTTGATTCTGATAATCCATATAGTGTTGTTGCAAAAGTCGGTGACCCTATGATTCCTTTTGTTACTGGAATGCTTAGTGCTGCATCTGAGATTAATCCAGTAATGCTGGCAGGTGGAACACAAATGACTGCCGTTCTTGCATTTGCATCCAAAATTGGATTCAATGAAAAAAATACCGCAATTGGAACAACATGTTACATTTCAGATGATGAGACTGCAAATTTTAAGAATCTAGTATCTGAAATAGCAGACATTCCTGCAATAGCTGTAAATCCACGCCTGGAGAACTCCAAATTCCCTGGTCTGAGAGCATTTTCTGAAGGTTTTGCAAAAGAAGGAGTTGGAGCTGGAGGAAGCATAATTGCCTCTATGCTAAAAACAAGAAATGATCACACCAAATATTTAGAATTGGCCGAACAAGAATATCACCGAATTTTTACTTCACTGTAACTGATTTTGCAAGATTTCGTGGATAGTCAGGATCTGTATCTTTTTCTAATGCGCAATAATATGACAATAGCTGAATTGGAATAGTTTCGGCAATTGGAAATGTCAGTTCATTTGTTTTTGGAATTTTTACCCAGTAATCATATGCATCACTTCCCTTATCTGAAATCCCGATAATTTTTGCACCACGAGCCTTAATCTCTCGCGCACTTGTAAGAGTGTCTTGATATGTAGAGTCTTCAGGATTGATTATGATTACAAAAACACTGTCATCCATCAATGCTAATGGACCATGTTTCAATTCTCCTCCGGCTATTCCTTCTGCGTGGATATAGGTAAGCTCTTTAATTTTAAGTGCTGATTCAATTGCTATTGGATAATGTATACCTCGCCCTAAAACGTAAATGTCAGATATTTCTTTTATTTCATTTGCGATTTTTTTAATACTATTATGCTCTTCTAATATTTTTGATATTGAAGAAGAAATCTCATCAAAGTTAATCTTAACATCTCCGTTTAATTCTTGTATTATCTTATAGAGAATGATTAATTGTGATGTAAAGCTTTTAGTTGCAGCAACTCCTATTTCTGGACCACAATTCATTCCAATTACAATGTCTGATTCCCTGGAAAGGGTAGATGTCATTGAATTGATAATGGAAATTATTTTACAATTATTTTTCTTTGCAATATTTACTGCTTCTAAAACATCTGCGCTCTCTCCACTTTGGGATATTGCAATTACTATTGAATTAGGCTCGAGACTATCTGGGGAAAACTGCAATTCGCTTGAAATTATTGGTTCGGACTTGATTTTCGCATATTTTGCCAAGAGGTATTTTGCTACTAGTGAGGCATTGTAACTTGTTCCGCTACCTGTGAGATAGACATTTCTTGAATGCTTTAGATAATCCGATGCCTCTTTTATTGCATTTTTGGTATTTTCGCCTGCTTTGAATATTGTTTCTGGCTGCTCAGAAATTTCCTTTAATGTAAAGTGTGCATAATCACCTTTGTAGACATCTGCAAATTCTTTTGATACTTTTGTAATTTTTGGTTTTATTTCATTTCCTTGAAAATCTAAAATTTGGATTTGATCCTGATCAATTAATGCAAAATTTCCATTATCCATGTAAATGGCCTCATCTGTTTGCTCGATGAATCCTAATACGTCACTAGACAGAAAATATTTTTTTTTACCAATTCCTATAATTAGAGGTTCATGAAATCTTGCTGCAGCTAATTGACCATTTTCAAACATTGCAATAAACGAATAATGTCCCTTTAACTCTGAAATTGTTTTGAGCATTGCATCTTTTACATTTTTTGAGATTTCAAAATTTTTCTGTAAAAGATTTGCAATAACTTCACTATCAGTATCGCTCTGAAAAGTATATCCTTCATTTTTCAAACTATCTTTTAATTCTACAAAATTTTCAATTATTCCATTATGAACAATTGCGATTTTTCCTGATGTGCTAGGATGCGGGTGGGCATTAGCATCTGTTACTTTGCCATGGGTAGCCCATCGTGTGTGCCCTATTCCAATTTTACCTGGTAATTTTTCTAGGTTTACCTTGGAGTTTACCTCTTCTACTTTTCCTACTCCTTTTTTTAGTTCAATTTGATTATTTGATTCAGTGGCTACTCCTACACTATCGTAGCCTCTATACTCCATTCTCCTTAACCCCTTTACAATAATTGGAGCAGCTATGTCCTCTCCAGAGTAGCCGATAATTGAACACATGATTATTTTACCTGTTAATGATGGTTATTTACTAATTAGCTTGTTCTAGTATTACTCAGTTGAGGGTTTTTCGGCTTCCGGCTCGGAAGTTTGGGCTGGTGGTGCCTCAGTTACAACTTCTTGTTCAGAGCCCTCTTCTGCTTCAACCGGTGCTTCTACTGGCGTTTCTTTACTTTTCTCTAGTATTTCTGGAAATTTTGATTCTGGTGTGAATTTTATACTGTCTTCTTCAGAGGTTGTTACGGTGTATGATGGAATGTTTACTATTCTGTCTCCTATCATGATATGCCCATGAACAACTGCCTGTCTTGCTTGATAAGGAGTTTTAAATCCAAATTTTTTGAAAACAAGTGTCTGTAATCTTCTTGTTAACAAATCAGTTACTTGGAGATTTAAAACGTCATCTAATGTTGCATCTCCACTTACTAGCCCAACTCTTGCTAATGATTTCATGAGAATAGGTTCTTTTTCTTCTCTAACATCTTGTTGCAATGCAAGTAAAGATCTTGCTTGATGTCTTACGCTTGATAATTGCGTATGGGCCTTCCATAATTCTCTTTTAGTTCTTAAACCAAATGTACCTAGAGTTTTCAACTCTTCCATCTTCAAATCATAATTAAGAGGTCTCTTTGGTTTCCTCCAAACTCGTCTTGGGTATTTAGGATCTCCCATTCATTTCACCTATTCTTTTTTCTCCGCTGGCGCTTCTTTTACTTCTGCTGCAGGAGCTGGGGCTGCTGCTTCACCAGTTGGTGCTGCAACTGCTTTTGGTGCTGCTGTTTTGACCGGAGCTGCTTTTCCTCCTTTAGCAACACCTACTGCTCCTCCTTTTCTGCCAGTACATCTGGTTCTCTGTCCTCTAACCTTTAGTCCGTAAAGATGACGATATCCTCTCCAACTACTGGTGATTCGCTCTCTTTCTATATCATTTCTTAATGTAAAATCAATATCTGATGTCAAAAGATGAATATCATTTCCTGTTTCAACATCTTTTCTTCTGTTTAAGAACCAAGAAGGAAAATTTGCAGAACTTGGATCTGTTATTAGTTTTTCAATGGCTTGAACCTCAGAATCAGAAAGATATCCTACATTAGAATTAGGATTAATTTTTAAGTTATCTAAAATTGCTGTAGCGAAATTATATCCAATTCCCTTAATCTGAGTTAATCCTATGATGAGCTTCCTTTCTCCAGGAATATCATTTCCTACTATCCTTACAATGTGATTATATTCTTGACTACTCAAGTATTCAAAAATGCTGAATTCCCCCGATAAAAACCATGCTAGGCGTCAATCTGGGATGATTCCAAAACCATACTAACTAACATTCAAAATTTACTGCTATTTGAAGTCAGAATCTTCTGTCCAATTTGTACCTTGAATATTCCACTGGTTACACTTGCAGCACTTCTTAACTCCACTTCTAGTATCTACATCTATACAAAAACAATGATCTCCTTTACCTGAAGGGTCCTTCACACACAATTTTTGCAATGTTCCTTATATGGTATTTTTCTTAATATGTTCTTGGTACATTTTTAGATCTAATATCTCGAAGATATTTTCTAGAGGTAGAAAATTATTAATTTAGAAGAACGAGAAGGCTATTTGATGGATAATTCCTATGATAGGGAAAAAGTAATTGATTGTATGTTTGATCCTATAACATCTTCATTGATAGCAGAGTTAGAGGATGGTGAAAAAAATTTACAATATCTTTCTGAAAAAGCCACGATACCGGAAAACGAAGTAAGCGACAGACTTTCTTACTTGATAAATTGCGGTTTTATTATTCAAAATCAGGTAGATGGACAAACAACATTTTCTGCAAATATAGAGAAATTATCTAAGGTAGTTGAAGATGGGGAAAATTTTGGCGCTGCAATTGAAGGCCTAGAAAAAATGGATAGCTTCCTCAACTAGATTTTCTGCGGTTTATGAATAGATAAACTGTCATACTTGCCATTCCAATCAAACCTATTACCAAAATGTACATGGAAATATTCGATAAAGCTCGTTTTCCTTCATCTGGTTCTGGACCTATCACTCCAAAAACATTTTCTGCCTCTCCATTGTTTTCAATTAACAATTTGTAATTTCCTGATGTTGTAACTTCGAACAATCCTTCAAACACTTCCTGATTGATATCTTCTGATTCTATAGTTGTGTTAAAGGGATCGATTACACTTGCAGTAACTATTCCACCTTTAAAATCCAATATCTGTATCGCATAAATTCCAGTTTGGCTTTTAGAACTATCTAGTTCAACTTCGATAACCAGGTTTTCTCCAACTCCTACTTCCCCGTTACCCTGGGAAAGATCTTCGAATAATGTGTAATTTCCATAAAAGGAAAGAATAATTCCAATTCCAATGAGTCCGCCCACCACGGCTAAAGCAATTCCAGATTTTTTCATCTTTTTGGATTAAATTTTCTTCAGTTTAAACCTAATTCTCAAATTGTAATATTAGACTGAACTAAAAAATTTAGCACAGGGAAAGAAATTTAGCTTAGGCTAAATTATAAATATTCTATCTTAGCTTTAAAAGCTGACTTTGAAATTCAGTCGGTCAAATCTTATGATATTCATTTTACTTGGAATGTTTGGAATCTCAATTGGATTAATCTTCCCTACGATTTCTGAAGCTCAAACTGAACAAAAGACGTTTGTTACTCATACTGGTGGTGTGATTACCACTTCTGGAGAAGTAATAGATCCTGTCTATGTTGAATCAACCATGGAATTTGATCCCATGGAGTATTTGAGAGATTTCAATTATGGCAAAGTCTCAACTCTTCCTGATGGCACAACCTTAAGAGAATTCACAATTATAGCTGAAGATGACAAAGTAATGGAAGTATCTCCAGGTATTTTTTATAATGTCTGGACTTTTAATGGAACCGTTCCAGGGCCAACAATTAGAGCTACAGAAGGCGATATCGTAAGAATCGAATTCATCAATAATGGTTCAAAAGAACACACTATACATTTTCATGGAATTCATCCTGCCGAGATGGATGGCGTATTTGAGATTGTAGGATCTGGTGGAGGACGATTCACTTATGAATTTGAAGCAGGTCCTGTGGGAGTGCATCCTTACCATTGTCATGTTATGCCACTTGAGGAACATATCGTCCATGGTTTGTATGGTGTTTTCATAGTTGATCCAAAGGAGAAAAGAGCACCAGCTGATGAAATGGTAATGGTTCTAAATGGCTTGGATACTGATTTTGACACAGAAAATAATTTCTATGCTGCAAATACTATTCCATTTTATTATCAACACCATCCCATTCAAATCAATACAAATCAACTAATCCGAGTTTATGTGGTCAATATGGTTGAGTTTGATCCAATCAATAATTTCCATTTACATGGAAATTTGTATCATTACTATCCAACGGGAACTGACACAGTTCCATCCTTTTACACCGATATGATAACACTTTCACAGACAGAGCGCGGAATTATGGAATTTGAGTATATTTACCCTGGAAAATATCTATTCCATGCTCACAAAGTAGAGTTTTCTGAGAAGGGATGGGTTGGAATCTTCCTTGCAAGAGATAATCCAACTCAGCAAACAGAGGATGTAGGTTATGGAAGTTAGAAAAAATTCCTCAAAGGGAAAAATCATTGCCAGTGGAATAGCACCGTTCATTCTTCTAATAATTATGATTGGATATATTTTTGGTCCAGGATCTGATTTATTAGATCTTGGTACTCCTCTACCTAAAATATCTCTTGAGAAGGTTGAATTCGCCGAATCTGAAATTCATGTTACCGTTAGGAATACTGGACCAATTCCAGTAGAGGTTGTAATGGCCGATGTTAATGATAGGATACAACCAGCGGCAATTGAGCCAGATAGATTTCTTGAAAGGTATGAGACAGCACTAGTTAGAATTCCATTTGAATGGAATGTTGCAGAACCATACATCATCGGATTAACTACCGATGATGGGACTAGATTTGAAAGAGAAATTGAAGCTGCTGCACCTGCATTAACACCGGACTGGGAGTTTGCAGGATTCTTTGCAATAATCGGGACTTATGTGGGAATTATTCCCGTGATGATAGGACTTCTTTGGTTACCATTTATTAAAAAAATCAGCAAAAGCAAATATCATTTCTTTTTGGCATTAACTGCTGGTCTGTTATTATTTCTAGGAATTGATTCGATTGAGGAGGCCTTTGATGTAGTTGATGAAAATCTTAGCGGAAGTTTTAATGGTGCATTATTGATCTCAACTACTATTGTCTTATCATTCTTAGGATTGTATTATACTTCAGAAAAATTAACGGGAAGCGCTGATTCTCTTAAAATTTCAAAACCTGTTGCAATTGGACTAATGATTGCAATAGGAATTGGATTGCATAATTTTGGTGAAGGCCTTGCAATAGGGGCTGCAGTAGGTTTAGGATCAATTGCTTTTAGTACATTTCTGATAGTGGGATTTGCATTACATAATACCACAGAGGGTCTTGCAATAGCCGCTCCTCTTTCTCGAGGCAAATCTACTGTGGGAAAACTAATAGGCCTTGGTCTAATTGCTGGAGCACCTGCAATTTTTGGTGGTTGGGTTGGGGGCTTTGCATTTTCTCCCCTTTCTTCGGTGGTTTTCCTTTCTATTGGGGCTGGAGCAATATTTCAAGTAATTGTGATAATTTTAAAATGGATTCGTGAGGAAGGAGACAAGAATTTATCAAGTGCCGCAGTTGCCTCTGGATTTGCCATAGGGATGCTCATAATGTACCTAACAAGCATCATAATCTAGGATTTCAAACAGGTTCAGGATGAATAGTAATTACGGCATTTTGAATTTCAGCACGAATTAGATGTTCTATCTCTGATGTTAAATCATGGACTTTCTCTATTGACAAGTTTCTATCAAAAGAACAATCGATATCTATTTTGAGGATATTTTCAAAATTAAGCGATACAATACGCCCAATATTTTTGATTTCTGGATACTTGTTCAAAATCTCCCTAATTTTTCTCTCAGTTGCTTTATCTTCTATGTTAAAACTTTCTGGAACTGTAAGAAATGGCTCCAAATGAATTGTCACATGCTCAATTTCAGGAATACTCTCTTGAATTTTTTCCTCAACTATTTCTGAGATCTTGTGTGCAGAATATAGATTAATTTCTCTATCTACCATCACGTGTAAATTTGAGAAAGTTTTTCCTTTTGATTTATGTGTGCTAACATTATGAACTCCTTTAACTCCTGGAATATTTTTTGCAATATCGTAAATCTTGGAATCTAGTGGAACATTTTCCCAAGTTGGTTCAAAATGAATTGTAATTTCAGAATTGGTAATTTCTTTCTTGATATTTTTTTCCACTCTATTGCTGATTTCATGAGCTTTGTCAAAACTGGTATCTCCTCTCAATGATATAGTTACATCAGCAAATACTGTATCTCCTGATCTTCTCATTAAAATAGCGCCAACCTCAATCACATCTTCGGTGTTTGAAATGATCTGTCTTACCTTTTTTACAAGTTCAGGTGAAATAATGTCTGTTAATTCCTGTGAAGTTTTGTAAATTAATTTCAAACTTAGTACTGCTAAAACTCCTCCTAAGATTAAAGCTGCAATAAAATCACCACTATAGAATCCATAGGTCACCAGAACAATTCCTGCAATGGCAACAAGAGTGGAGCCCAAATCCATGAGGGCATGATAAAAATCGGCTTTGAGAGTTGTCCCGCCAATTTTAGAAATTGATTTTCTTAAAATGATAATTCTAAAAATATCTACTCCTATAGTGTATAATCCGCCAATTATTGCAAAAAGTCCTGGTAAAATACTAGGTGGTGGACTTTGCAATCTGTTAATTGATTCGTAAATGAAAAAAATTGCAATCAAAAATATTGCAATTCCTCCAATTAATCCACCAAGTGCTTCAATTTTCCCATGACCATAGGTGTGTTCTTCATCAGGTGGTTTTATCGCCAACCTAGCTGCTAACAGTAGGATTACTGTGACCATACTGTCTAATAGAGCATGAATGCTGTCTGTGATTAATCCTAGACTGTTGGAAATGAGTCCAAAAATTAATTCCACCAGAAAGGCAGAAAATATCGCAACAAGGGATATTTGAAGGACTTTTGTTCTCTGAACAAACATTTCCATTTATTTCAAGTGTC
>JBMSGE010000002.1:0-84193 GCA_049414205.1 Nitrosopumilaceae archaeon | reverse complement strand
TTCAAAAATTTGAAACCTTTTTTATTGCAGATACTAGAGCCTCAGATTCATCTGACTAAATTTTTAGTGTGTGATTTTTTAAAATTCCTATAATTCTGATGGGTTGAATATGTTCTGATTTACTATCAAGGTTTATAACCAAAAATTAAGTATATACCTCAAAATGGGGTTAGTAAAATCTATGGCAAAAGAAATGATGAAAGAAATTGGAAACAAATCAAGAGAATTTTATGAATTTGTTTTACCACCGGTAGACATGCACCTTGATGAGGATAAACTAACACTATTGATTGATTTGCCCGGATTTGAAAAAAAAGACATCAAGCTTTCATTAGATGGAAATATCTTGTCTATTCAGGCTTGTAAAGAAGCAGAAGATGACCATCATATGATTTGTAATCAACGACCTAATGTCATTGATAAAAAAATTAGATTGCCTGTTGATGTAAATGATGAAGAGGATGCAGTGAGTTCTGCAAAATACTCTCAAGGAGTTTTAACAATTACCATTCCTGTTCATAAACACGGTAAAGATATCAAAGTAGAATAGTTATTTTTTTCTGAATATTGTAAAAATACTCATTATTACTAAAGAACCAATCATTCCTGTTATTCCTATTATTTCATTTGAAGAGTATAGGACTGCTGATCCAATAAAAATAGCAGAGGATAAAATACTTCCAGAAAGTAAAATGTTAGATTTTGGCTTTGCGTTTAAAAGTTGAATTGATCTATTATCATCAATGAATTTTTTTAATTCTGGTGCAATTGAAATTGTTGCATCAATTGATTTTGCAAATCTTTGAAATGAATATTTCAATTCCTCAATATATGCATCTTTGATTAAATGCTCTTCTTCTAAAATTTCTCTTACTACTTTTACAAATTTAAAATCAACTTTATGTTGTTTGTAAATTCCTTCTATTATTGATGCCATTCTCATGTATAAGGCAAGATTCTTTGGAAGAACAAATGGAAATCTGCTCATTGTTTTATTGGCAAGTTCCATTAAGCTTTGTACTTCCATTTCATCAGGTTTTCGTCCATGCATAGCACGAACAGTAAGTTCTATTCCTTTTTCAATTACAGAGCGATTAAAATCTGGGGTTAGCATACCCAAATCATTCATAGCATTTACTGTCCGAGGGGGATCCTTTTCTACCAGGGCCAAATAAAGTCGAATTAATCGCAGTCTTGTTTCATTATCGAGTCTACCTACCATTCCATAGTCATAGAGTATTAGCTTGCCATCGTTAGTGACAGAAATATTCCCAGGATGGGGATCAGCATGAAATAATGAATGCCTCAATAACATGGTAAAAAAGACCTTATGAACATCGATTACTAGTTTTTGTCTATCAATACCTTTGTCATCTAATGCCTCTACATTGGTAACTTTGATTCCAGGAATGTATTCCATAGTCAACACATTTTCAGAGGAATAATCATCATATACTGAGGGAATCACTACTTTTTTGTTATTTTTCATATCTTGTTTGATTTTTTTCAGATTTGATGATTCATTGGTGTAATCCATTTCTTCATGAATTGTTTCTATAAATTGAGAAAGCATAGCCTTTGCAGAAAAACGAAGATTAGGGTCTACAAATCTTAGTGCTAACGGAAGGATTTTTTTAAGTACTTCAATATCTTTTGATACTACTTTTTCAATTCCAGGTCTTTTGACTTTAACTACAATTTGTTGACCCGAAATAGATCCACGATAGACTTGCCCTAATGATGCTCCTGATAAGGGATTTTGATCTATTTTATCAAATTTTTCGTTAAGAGGACCAATATCATTTTCAATAATTGGTTTTACTTGATCAAATGGTGCAGCAGGGACTTTATCCTGCAGTTTGGATAATTCTTCCAAGTAAGGTTGAGGTAAAATATCAGCCCTTGATGAAAGCCACTGACCTAGTTTGATGTAAACTGGACCTAGTGTGATGAAAGTGTTTAGAACCTTGCGAGCATTCTTTCGATATCTTTCTGTATCAATGTTTTTCCCTTCCTGTTTTACCCAAGTACGCCGATCTTTTCGTAGTGCAAAAATTGAAGGTAGTAATTTAATTAAAACTTGAATGGTTCTTATGGTTGGCATAAAATTTACTCCAAATAATTTTTAATTTTTTTTGTAGATGTATACCCGATATATCCTGCAATTATTGATGAAAGTAAACCTGAGGATATGGAAGATTTTTTTGACTTGTTTTTATTAATTAGAGATTTTCCAATTTTGGATCCTCCAAAAATTGCACAAGCTAATCCAACTAATACTTCAGGTGCATCAAAAACTAAGTGTCCTAAAGGATCTTTACGTGGATCAATTTTGTCAGTATGAACTAAAAATTTATCATCATATTCTCGAATGTGTAAATTACCATATCGATATTGTTTTTTTGCGCCATTTTTTTGGCCAAGAAGTGTTTCTTCTGCTCTTTCTAGCATGAATTCCCTTAATTCCTTGGGAACTACAATCTCATCCCTAGGCATGATCGCAAGATCCCTTAATTGCTTATAATCTTAGTTATAGGGATTAGCCATAATTTAGTAGGTGAGTATGTTTGGAAATTAAAAACATTGGTTGGTTTTTTATCGGTTTGGTAATACTGATTATAGGAACATTTATTGTAATTTTTGATTATCCACAAATACAGTTTTTTGAAAATTTAGAATCTGAATCATATTTTTTGCTAGATGAAGAAAAAAAGGATATTCATCAACGATTGAAAATTGAATTTTCGATAGGAGTAGTTTTTGTATTTGGGGGAATTGCTTTACTTCTACTTTCTTTGATTTGGAAGATAAAAAGAAAATAAGTAATAAATTATGATATTTGTGCAAATTAAAAGAATTTGTACATAACTTTTAAAAATTTTACATTTTAACCCAAGTCAAATTATGGATTATCATGTAATGGATTACAATACTGTCATAAAACGAATTGAAACCTATATGAGTAAATTTGAAGGAGATTATACAGATTGGTACATTGGAATTACTAAAGATCTAGATGAAAGATTGTTTGACCTGCATAAAGTTGAGGAGAATGGGATTTGGATTTCATTTGGGGCAGATACAGAAGAAGTAGCAAAAAAAGTTGAAGAGTATTTCTTGGATAAAAAAACAGATGGAAATCCTACGCCATTAGAAGAAAATGCTAGAATAGTTTATGTCTACAAAAAAAATGCTAAAACTACACCTTAAAACTAAATCCCAATTTCATATCTATGAATTAACTTTTGAAATCTTATTTAGAATCTTTTAGTTTTTCTTTATTGAAAAGAATGAAACTTGCCAAAAATGCAATGAGCATGGCAATGCCTGTAACATAAGCAAAATTAAATCCAATACCAGGATGATCCTGTTCATGATATGTATTGATAAGAAAGGTTGCAGCAAGTAAAATTATGCCCAAAATTGTAAATTTTTGATGTAATTCCACAAAATTTCCTCTATCAAATGATATATGAATTTAGAAACTCAATGCTATTACTGTTATTTCATTTCAGATAGTCTTTCTATAACTTGATCAAGCTCTTTTTTATTATCATCAATAACTTGTTTCAAAACTTTAATTTCCTTTTTTAGTTGTTCTATGTGTACATCGTCAGAATTAACGATTTGACTTTCTAAATCAGTCAAAAGTTGTTGGTTGTATTGATTGATTTTTTCTAATTCTTCTCGGTAGTTTTCAAGTTTTTCATAGGGAGTTATAGTGGTTACAACTTCTTCTACTTGTTGATTAGTAAAAAATCCTATAGAAATTATTGAAATTCCAATTGCCAAAACGGCTATCATGACTATGATGCTTAATCTCAAAGTAAATCGATAAGAAATTTAGTAAATTTTGGAATTTAAGATTTAACTATTTTCAATTTCTTGCTTTTTGCGTCTACGTATCAGTATAATTCCGACAATAATTGCAATAATTACTGGGATAGCAATCATCATCGTGTTGTCTTCTGATTCTTCGTCATTTGATGGCTCTTCTACAGTTATAGTTGTCTCATAAGGTAGGAAGATTTCATCTCGTACATTGTCTTTGTATCTTACGGTAATTTTGATTTCATGTTCTCCGTATTCTGGTTCTCCTTCAAATTCAAGTGGGATATTAAATGGAACTGGCGCATCAATTTCTATTTCATCTATAAATTGAGTTTGTTTTTTGATGTTTGAATCACCTAGAGGCTCTAATGTTACAAATCCAAATAATGCATCTTCATTCCCTTCATTGATAATTTCGCCAACCACCATTTGAGTATCAGATAATTCGATTACGCCTATTCCATACACTGAGAGATCAATGAATCCTTTAATGTAAAAATCAACAATTTTGTCTATGGTATGCTGATCTCCGTGTGCGTTGTAATAGGATATTGATAATGGTATACGTAAGGTGTCTCCCTTTAGATTTTCAGGGACATATACAGTAGCTGTAAGTTGCCTAGAGGACTTTGGCTGAATATTTCCTATATCCCAATTAGACTCTAAGATTACTACATTTTCAATATTAGTGGTAGAGGCTGCAGTGGATGCTCTTTCTGTTTGAGTGTTAGTTGAAATAATATCTACACTGGAAATTGGAGCGGTACCGTCATTAGAGATTTCAATGATGACATCATTTGTTTGTAAAGAAGTTAGAAATGGATCTAATGCTTTAACATTGATTACACTATCACCTGTAACTTTGAAATCAAAATCAGAAAATGAGGTTCTTACTCCAGATTCCCTTAATCTAGAATAATCTACCTTTACTGTTCCAGGATATTGTTGGATTTGGACATTTTCACCAATATTCACAAAAAACGTCAAATGGAAATTTTCCCCTGCAAGAGAATTAGAATCACTATCGGCAAGTATTACAGATCTTGGGCCATGAATGCCTGAAAAACCAATAGGTAAAGAGAGTTGTCCTTTAATTCCTGTAATATCTTGGGTTCCAACATTTGCAAATACAATGGTGAAAGGTACATTATTGTCTCCTGGTTCGGCTTCAATTTTTTCTTCCATAGTTCCAAAATATGCATCTAGGAATTTTACATCATGAAATTCACGTTCAAATGGTGATTGACCAAAGCCACCAGAGCTAATTTGAGCAAAGGCATTATCAATAGCAAAGGGAATAATCAGTAAAATTGCAAGTGGAAGTAGAACTTTTGAATTAATCATGCAATTACCTCCATTTCTGTAGGTTGTTCTCCTTCAAAGGCTCTACCATCTTTGATTGTGATTATTTTATCCACATCGCCAAAATGCTCTGGTTCGTGTGTTACAATAACAAAAGTTTGGTTCAGTTTTTTTGCCATTGATTTCATCAATTGGATAACTGTTTCAGAAGTTACAGAATCCAAGTTTCCAGTTGGTTCATCAGCCAAAACAATTGATGGATTGTTAATCAACCCTCTTGCAATTGCTACTCTTTGAGCTTGTCCGCCAGAAATTTTATTTGCTCTTTTATTCATTTGAGATTCTAATCCCACTACTTTTAATAGCTCTCGAGCATCTTTTTCAGCAGAACCATTTGTTCCTCCTATTTGTCTTGGCAGCAAAACATTTTCCAAAACTGTAAGATCAGTAAGTAAATTTGAAAATTGAAAAATAAAACCTAATTTCTTATTCCTAAAGGCAGATATTTTATTTTCGCTTAGCTTTGTCGTATCAGTTCCATCAATGAAGACTTTTCCTTTGGTTGGACGATCTAACAAACCAATCATGTTAAGAAGTGTGGATTTTCCTGAACCAGAACTTCCAACAATTAAAACAAATTGACCTTTTTCAATTGAGAAAGTAGCCTCATCTAATGCCTTTACTTTATTCTCCCCAGAGCCATAAATTTTGGTCAAATCGTTTACCTCTAAAACCTTAGACAGTTCTCATCGCCTCCACTGGAAGTAGCTTAGTCGCCCTGTATGATGGATAAAGAGAAGCAATTATGGCTAGAGAGAAAGATGTTAATGCCGTTTGAATTATTTTTTCCCAATTGTATGATACCTCTAGAGGAAGACTATTGTTAAATGACATTTTGGTCTCTTTTGCATAAAAGGTGTAGCCTAATCCTGCGGCCGTACCAACACCAGCACCAATAGCTCCAATGATCATTCCTTGGAAAATAAAGATAATTAGAATATCTTTTCGTTTGGCGCCAATTGATCTCATTACACCAATTTCTCTTGTTTTTCCATTTACAAGCATCATCTGGATTGTAACAATAGCAAACGCTGATGACATCATGCCAAAGTATCCTATCATATTGATCATCGCAATTCCAGATCTGAATCCAGCTAATTGTTCTTCTGCTGATTCTTCTATAGTCTCAGCTAGAAAATCATCATTTGGAAATGCACTCAAAAAGAACTCTTTGACTTCATAAGCTTTGGAAGGATCATTTAGTTTTACAATAAATGAGCCAGATTCACCATCTCTTCCCATCATATCACGTAGTGTATCGATATGCATTACTACACTATAATCAAAACCTTGGCCTCCAGGAGATTTTACAATTCCTGCGACGTTGAATCTTCTAATTTGATCTTCACCTGTTCTGTCAGTGATAAGAAGTTTCAAACTGTCGCCGACTTGAGCATCTCCAAGATCTCTCGCAACATTTGTTCCTAAAACTACTGAATTACGATTAATTACATAAGTTCCATCAGCAACCGTTTCATGTACAGTAGATGCTTTCACATCTCTGTATGGATCAACCCCAATTACAGGGACTCTGGTTTCTTCAATTAATTTTCCATTTTTTGTCATATTAATTTCAGCGGAGGATGACAACCGCGGTGTTGCACCTTGCACGAATGGTATTCTCTCAAACCAATTTGCCAAAGCTAAATCAGATTTGTCAATGTAATCTGCCTCATCTGTTACAAGAATATCTCCATTTCGATAATTGCTAATATCACGAACAATGGCATCGAATAAGCCCTGAAAAATTACGAAATTAACATGAATTACTAATATGCCAATGGTGACGGCCAATACTGCACCTATCAGACTTCCTTTTTTGTTAAATAGCATCCTTTTTGCCAAACGGAGTCTGTATTCCATGAATAAACTTGTTTATGTCTAATATTTAATGTCTATGTTGTCTAGTGCTAACATTACAGACAATTTTATAAAGAATTAGTTCTAAGTGTATTGTAAAAGGAATGGATAGGTGCTAGATTGGACAATTTAGATATCAAAATACTAAGCAGATTGCTGAATAATTGTAGGGAATCAGATAGACAGATTGGAAAGGAATTAGGAATTTCGGGAGGATCCGTGAGAGCACGAATACGAAAAATGGAAGATTCTCAAATTATTGAGAATTTTACCGTTAAAGTTGACCCCCCGGTTTTAGGTCTTGGAGTTTTGTATATTGTGGTTACTGGCCAAAATATCAAAGAGATTTTGAAGCAAATTCGTCTTGTTGGAAAACCATTTTTTGTTGTTCCATGTATAGGAGGTGTTACGGTTTGTGGTATTGTTGTAAAGGAGAATCTACAAGAGAAGATTGAACTTGCTAATAACTTGATGAGAGATGTAAGAGTTTTATCAATTTTTGAAGCAGAGAATCCTGGTTTTGATTCTAATTTAACTAAAACTGATTTAGAAATATTAGAACAGTTAATGAAAAATCCACGTCAAAAAATTGAAAGTATTTCAAAAAAAACAAATCTGTCAACTAAAACAGTAACAAGATGTATTGAAAAGCTAAATGAAAATCAAGGAATTCAATTTACAGTAGTATATGATCCTACAAAAATTAAAAATTTTATTCCACACGCTATTCTTACTTGGATTGATAAAGATTTACAAGATACCCTAAAGAATTTAGAAAAGGAATTTTCAGAATCATTTTTACAAATTCCATTTATTGCAAAAAATCAAATTGTGTTATTTATGTACAGTAAGGATATTTTTAGTATGGATGATTTAACTCATAAAGTAAGGAATATGAAAAATATAAGATCTGCTGATCTCTTTATTCCAAAAAAAATTACTTTTCTCAATGAATGGATAGAATTAGCAGTAGAGGAATTAAAAAAATCACCTAAACTGCATTTAGTGTATCAAACAAATTAAATAATATCTAATTTTTTGTTTGTTCATGAAGAAGAAAAAGATCTATGAAGGGAAAATTTTAGGTCTAAGCGTTTATGATGGTATAATTGAAGGTAGAAAAGTAAAACGAGAAATGATTGAACATAGAGGTGCTGCCGCTATGCTGGCCTTTGATGAAGATAACAAAGTAATTCTTGTAAAACAGCACCGCTTTCCACATGGGTTTGTTTTAGAAATCCCTGCTGGAACTCTTGAAAAAGGTGAAGAGCCTTTGAATTGTGCCTTTAGAGAATTAGAGGAAGAGACTGGATATAGAGCAAAAAAAATGACTTCATTAATCACCTATTATCCTTCAATTGGATACAATACTGAGGCTATTCATTGTTTTGTGGCTACAGGATTAAAAAAAATTGCAGATTTGAGTCTGGATGAGGATGAAATATTATCAGTTGTAAAGATTAGTATGAAGAGACTAATTGGAATGATAAAATCTGGGAAAATTCAGGATTCCAAAACAATTTGTGCTGTTCTTACTTATGCAGCAAAGAAAAAATTATTTTAATTATTCGTTGTAAATTGGCTTTACGAGATCTGCAACATCTGCCCATGATTTTGCAATTCGTTCAAACAAATACACTACATCAAGGAAGTCAATTGGAATTTGTTTTTTGTTTCCTATCGTAGTTCTAAGATTAGAAAGATCTTCCTGGAATTTTCTATGAGATGCAATAGCTTCTATAGCTAATCTCCTATCAGGTTTTGTAAATGCATTAATTGATTTTTCTGCTAATCCACTAAAATTTTGTACATTGTGATGAATTTTTTTTAAGAATTCTTTTGGAAGAGATGTATTGTAAATAAAATTTGCTAATTCAACAATAGTATCACCAGCATTTTCTAAAAGATTTGCAGCTACTCTATAATCTAACACGTCAATATTTTCAAGATTAAATACATTGGCTAATCTTTTATCAACGAGGGTACTTCTAATCAAACGAACTAAAAGGAAATACTGCCTGTTTACCTCAACATCTCTTTTAGCTAATGTTTGTAAATTTGATTTGTCATCGGATATTAAACCATTAGAAACATCATCATACATTCCAAGTGCAATAGAACTCATTCTTTTGAGAATTTTTTCAGGATTTAGTGTTGTAGTATCCAAAAGAAATTGCATGTTAATTTTTGATGCATCTTCTTCTATTATCTCCATGCCAACTAGACGTCTCATAGAATTTCTAATTTTTTCTCTATCTTCTCCTGGAATAATTGATTTTGAATTAATTTGAATTATATCATATCCCAAAAGATAAGCCCCTGTAATGTCAGCTACAATATTTTCTTCTTGTGGCAGAGGATAAGAAATTACAAGTTCTTTTGTAGGTCGGGTCTCCTTATTAGCAGAAATTGAAATACTATCTTGTCCTGTTTCAATTTCCACTTGGCTGCTTTTATCTAGTTTATTGGCATCAACCCACTCCTTTGGTAGGGAAACAAGAATACTACTTCCAATTTTTTGTAGGCGCCGAACAAATTTAGTCAATTTATACTAATATAATTAATTTAAGCCATATTCTTATATTTATTGTAAAATTTAAACTCAGATCAATGGAGGCTAAGGCATTTTGTCCTGCACATGTCACAGGTTTCTTTAAGGCACATCTTGAAAGTCAAGGTGTTCCAGAAAAGTTCGGATCAATGGGAGCAGGATTCTCTATAAAAGAAGGTGTAACTACCAAGGTCATTATCTCCTCAAAGAATAAAGAGAATTCAAATTACAAAATTTCTACAGAGGGTTTTCAATCCGATAAAAAAGATGTTTCTGAATTTGTATTAAATGAATTTTTAAAGCTAGGTAAATTTGAAGATGTTTATTTTGACATACATCACAAAATTTCAATTCCAGTTGGATATGGTCTAGGATCTAGTGGAGCTGTTGCCCTGTCTTTAGCATATGCATTAGATAAAGTTCTTCAAACAAAATTAGATAGAATTGAAATTGGAAAAATTGCTCATAATGCCGAAGTTAATTGTAAAACAGGGTTAGGAGATGTTTTAGCATCATATCATGGTGGTTTTGAAATAAGGGTTAAACCTGGAGCTCCAGGTATAGGTCATGTTGAAAAAATCGATGCCAAGAATATTTCAGTAGTAATGATTTGCTTTTCCCCAATATCTACAAACAAATTCATCAAGGAGCAATTATCCAAGATTAATGGTCTTGGAGGGAAAATGGTGAATAAATTACTTGAATCAAAAAGCTATGAAAATTTTCAAGAAATGTCATTAGAATTTGCAAAGTATGTTAATGTAATGACACCTAAAATGGAAAAATTAATTGACGAATTATCAGATAATGGAATTAAATGCGGAGTGGCATTATTTGGTGAAACTATTTTTTCAATGATTCCAACAGAATTTGAAAACAAAGTTTTGGAAATTTTCAAGAAATATCCCGAAGGAAAAATAATTACATCACAGTTGGATGTTGATGGAGCTAGAGTTCTAAATAATTAATTGAGTCTTAATGTCCCTAATTCCAAAATCTCATCCAAGAGCAAAATCTCTGTTAATTCGAGAAAAGCTTGTGTCAGGATTTGACCAAGGATTAGTAGCAAAAGAAGGACTTTTAGCTCAAGGTAGAGGGGAGGCTTTTGATTATTTACAAGGAGAAAAAACCGGCAAGTCTGCAAAATCAGCAATTAAAGCAGCAGCTGCTCAAATAATTCTGGCAGAATTTCCTGTAATTTCGGTTAATGGGAACATAGCTGCTTTGTGCCCAAAAGAAATAGTAAAACTGGCCAGAAAAACTGGCTCAAAAATTGAGGTCAATCTGTTTTATACTAATGAAAAAAGAAAAAGAGCCATAATTAATACACTAAAAAAATCTGGAGCAAAAGAGATTTTGGGAGCTGATTTTCGTTCAAAAACAATCCTATCTGGAATAGATTCCGCTAGAAGGTTTGTTGACAAAAAGGGAATATTTTCTGCAGATGTGGTAGTAGTTCCATTAGAAGATGGAGATAGAACTATGGCTCTAAGAAAAGCTGGAAAGAAAGTGATTACTTTTGATCTAAATCCTCTTTCAAGAACTTCACAAACGGCACACATTACAATTGTAGATAATGTTACCCGTGCTATGGATTTACTAATTGAAAATTGTGAAAAGCTTTCAAGAAAAAATACGAATTTTCTTGAAAAAATTATCAATGACTTTGATAATAAAAAAAATCTCTCTCAAAACATTGAAGAGATAAAAAATAATTTAACCAAGAGGGCGAAAAATGCATAATTCAGTTCAAGACATATTAAAAATGAAAAAAGAAGGGAAAAAAATCTCTGTTATTACAAGTTATGATTATACTCTTGCTTCTTTGTGTGATAAGGCAGGAATTGATGTACTTCTTGTAGGAGATAGTGCAGGTATGGTAATGCTTGGATATGAAAATACAATTCCAGTAACAATGGATCAAATGTGTATGTTTACAGAGGCAGTAAGTAGAGCAAGAACTAATTCTTTACTTGTAGCAGATTTACCTTTTATGTCCTATCAAGTGAATATTGATGATGCAATAAAAAATTCTGGAAGATTAATCAAGGCAGGTGCAGATGCAGTAAAGCTTGAAGGTGGATCTATAATGGCTGAGACAATTAGTGCAATTGTGGATGTTGGAATTCCAGTGATGGGTCATATTGGCTTGCAACCTCAAACAACGATGTTATCTCAAGGATACAAAGTTCAAGGAAAAACAAAAGATGCTGCTTTAAAATTGATAGATGATGCAAAAGAGCTTGAAGAGGCAGGAGTATTTAGTATTGCATTAGAAATGGTAAGCCATGAAGTTGCAGAAATAATTTCTGAGACTGTAAATGTGCCTACTATAGGAATAGGTTCAGGCGTTGGATGTGATGGACAGGTTCTTGTTGTTCAGGATTTACTTGGAATGTATGATAAGCTTAAACCAAAATTTGTTAGAAGATACATGAATTTGTCTGAAGATATTGTGAATTCTGTTGAAAATTACAAAAAAGACATCGAGTCAGGTACATTTCCGACTCAAGAAAATTGGTTTTCTATGGATTCTGAAGAATTAAAAAAATTACGAGAAGAAATTGGTAGATAAAAAAAAGATTTTAAAAAAAGATCATCCCTCTTTAGATATAGTAAATTCTTCTGGAGTTGAACTATCTGGGAAAAAAATTGTTCTTTGTGTTGCAGGAAGTGTAGCAGCTTACAAGGCAATTGAATTAGCAAGATTGTTGATGCGTCATGGAGCAGATGTTACTTGTGTTGCAACAAGTGCTGTTACCAAATTGATACAGCCAGAATATTTCAAATGGGCTACTGGTAATGAAGTAATTACAAAGCTAACTGGCGAACTTGAACATATTAGGTTAGCAGACTATAATCAATCTGATTTAGTAATAGTGTATCCTGCAACAGCAAATACTTTAGGAAAATTGGCAAATGGTATTGATGATACACCTGTATCTACCGTTCTCACAGTAGCATTTGGATCAAAAATCCCAATTCTGATGTGCCTTGCGATGCATGCATCAATGTATGAAAATTCTGCGGTAAAAAAGAATATTGATTTTTTGAAAGGAAAAATTGATTTTGCTAAACCACAAATGATTGAAGGTAAAGCCAAGGCACCTGAACCTGAAGATGTTTTGGAGCACATACTCAAGAAATTTGGAGCCTCGCCAATCTTAAAAAATAAAAAAATCTTAATGACTGCTGGACCAACTATTGAGTATATTGATCCTGTCCGAGTAATTACAAATCAAAGTTCAGGAAAAACAGGTGTTTTGTTAGCTAAAGAATTCATTTCAGCTGGTGCAAAAGTTACTTTGGTGTATGGTCCAGGAATAGAAACACCACCAAAGGGTGTCAAGGTAATCAACGTTTCAACTAGTAAGGAGATGTTAGATGCTGTAAAAGTGGAATTGAAGAAAAAATTCGATATTGTAATAATGGCTGCAGCAGCTGCAGATTATACTCCTGTAAATCCCAGCAGAAAAAAGATCAAAAGTACGCAAAAAAAGATCAATATTAGCCTCAAAAAGGCACCAAAAATTATTGATCAAGTTAAAAAAACACAAAAAAATGTCCTGTTGGTAGGCTTCAAGGCTGAGGCAAATATTTCAAAAACCGATTTGGTGAAAGCAGCTCAAGTGAAATTAAAGGAATCTGATGCAGATATGATTATAGCTAATGACATTGGTTCTAGATATCAGAAAAATATAAACAAGAATGAAGTGTTGATTATTGATTCAGGTAAAGTACGATCATCTGGATGGAAAAACAAAGAAAAGATTGCCAAATTTATCGTAAAAGAAATTGAAGACAAAATACAATGAAAAAATCAGAACTTCGAAGATTAGTTGCACGATATCAAGAAATTCAAATTAAAATGAAAAAATCTAAAAATAAAAAATTAAAAAAAGAATCAGAAGAAATTGAACATAGATATTATCATGAAACAGGAAGAAATCTTGAATTAGATTTGAAGGAGAATACGGTATAAAATGTCAATTTGGAAAAAAGGATAAAATGAAATTTAATCCCACAGATTACAAAAAAAGGAATATTACAATATGGAATGAAGTAGCTCCTCGTTATCATAAAAGATGGGCAAGTATTAGTCAGGGCCCATTTGCGAGTACATCAAAATTGGTGCAATTATTAGATATAAAAAAAGGTGATAGAGTTTTTGATCTTGCATGTGGTACAGGAGTAGTTACTAAAAAAATCAGACAAAAGGTTGGTAATTCAGGTTTTGTTATAGGTGGAGATACATCAGTTAGAGCAATAAAGATTGCAAAAAAATGGAATAACTCTAAATCAAATTTAGATTTTGTAAATGTGGATGCAGAAAATTTTCATTTTTCAAAAAAATTCAATGTAATAACATGTCAATATGCATTGTTCTTTTTTCCAAATTCCCAAAAAGCCCTGAAAAATATGAAAAAACATCTGCAAAAAGATGGAAAATTAGGCATAACTGTTCATGGTGCAGCCCAAAAGGTCCCATTTTTTAGCAGTATTTTTGATGCAGTAACGGAATTTATTCCAGATTATGTTCCACCTGGTTCTCCTGATTTAGATAGATTTGGAACAAAAAAGGCCTTGAAAAACGAAATTAAAAAAGGAGGATTTTCAAAAATTAGTGTTCAAGATTTCAATTTCAATTTTAATCCTGGAAAATTTGAAAACTATTGGCAAAATTACCTAAGATATGTTGCAAAGCCATTAAAAGAAAAATTAGATACCCTTGATAGAAAACAAAGAAGAGAGTTGAAGGATATGGTAAGAGAAAACGTAAAACCATTCATGCAAAAGGATAAAACAATAAAATTTCCTTGGGAAGTTTTAATTTTAACTGCAAAAAACAAAGATTGAGAAAATATGGTAAGAGATTCAAAAAAGAAAGAAGAAAAACCAAAAGAATCACCATTTAAAAAATTCCTTAAAAAACGTGCACCAGTGTACTTGGCGGTAATAGCTATTGTGATTATCTTTATTGTTCCAGAATTGACTAAGGGGGATTTGCAGAGTAGTCTTCCACAAGACCTTTCTGATGATGAACGATTAGTAGTTGATACTTTAATGTCTTACAAGGGTCCTAATGATGAAGGACTAAGTATTATGGATGCAATATCTAATCAAATAAGTGACAATTATCCTAACGAAAAAATCTACGATAATAAAAAAACCAAAGTAGATGTTTCTGTTACTAAATTAGAAGGGGAGCAGTATCAAGTAATTTTTGATTTTCAATCATACAAAGAAGATCTTCACTATGATTGGAATCTAAATATGCAAAATGGGGAGATTGATGGAAATGATAAAGATTCAAAATACATTATTGATATAGTGGATTTTTATGATTAAAATTGCAAAAAATAGGCTCAAATGGTTACTAAATCCTTTGTAAATTTATGCATGATAACTGGTTTTTGTTTTACAATCAAAGAATCTTCTATTCTAATTCCAAATTTGTTTGGAATGTAGATCCCAGGTTCTACTGTGATTGCCATATTTTCTTTTAGTTTAGTTTCACTTCGATAAGAAACTGTAGGAACTTCATGTACTTCTAATCCAATACCGTGTCCGGTTGAGTGAATAAAGTATTTACCATAATTTTTTTCTTCTATGAATTTACGACATGCAAAATCTACATCTTTACAATTTACATTGGGTTTAGTAGCTTGTAATCCAAGTTTTTGTGATTGTTTGACTATTTCATATGCTTCATTTGCTTGTTTAGAGATTTTTCCAATTGCAAATGTCCTTGTAGAATCAGAGACATATCCTTTGTATCTCAGAGTTAAATCAACTACAACAAGATCACCTTTCTTGAATTTTCTTTGAGTAACCTGAGCGTGAGGTAAAGCCCCATTTGGACCCCCTGCAATAATTAATGGATTAAGGGTCGATTTGTATCCAGTATCAAACATTCCTTGTTCAATAGCATACCCCATTAGGATTGCTTGTAGTTCTGATTCTTTTTGACCAACTTTCATCTTTTTAGCACAAATTTCAAACATTTCATCAATTATTTTTGAACCTTTTTTGAGAATTTTTATTTCATTTTCATCTTTGATGATTCGAGAATTATAAAATGGCTCAGTGGAGGATGTTATTTTAGGAATTGATTTTTTCAATGATGTCATTATTGAATAGTCGTTACAATCAGTACATACTTTGTTTTTCTTGATTTTTGAGATTAGTGTAGAAAGTAAGCCGATCCCTCTTTCTCCTGTTATAACATTACAATCCTGGGATTCTTCAATAGCACGTCCAACTTCTAATTCAGGAGCAATAATTGAAGTATTTCCATTTTTTTCTAGTAATCCTATAGCTTCTCCCCAAAATCCTGTTAAATAGAACAGATTTTCAGGCTCAAATGTTACTAAAGTATCACAATTTACTTTTTGAGCAAACTTGAGGAGTTTTTTTCTTCTATCCTTCACAAAAAATCATCAACTTTTCTTAATTTATGTATGATGCAAAGTTTGTATATACGAATTTGGATTTGGACAAATGTGACTGAAGAGAAAAAGAAAGTTGTTGCCTTACTATCTGGCGGATTAGATAGTCAACTCGCTGTAAGAATGATGCAAGAACAAGGATTTGATGTATCAGCTGTTGCAATAAAAACACCCTTTTGTGATTTTGATTGTGGGCGAGGATGTGGATTTGAAATTAGAGAAAGGGCAGATGATCTTAAT
Organism: Nitrosopumilaceae archaeon; assembly: GCA_049414205.1. GTDB lineage: Archaea > Thermoproteota > Nitrososphaeria > Nitrososphaerales > Nitrosopumilaceae > Nitrosomaritimum. The sequence goes on along the minus strand of JBMSGE010000002.1, from coordinate 67,900 downwards.
GTAAATTTAAAGACAGTTTATCTTGGAGATGAATACATCGAAATGCTAAAGCATCCAAAACATGGAATGGGTGCAGGATTCAATCCATGTGTAGATTGTAGGTCCATGATGTTTGAAGCTGCAAAAAAACACATGGATGAGATCGGTGCTGAATTTATTATATCAGGAGAAGTTCTTGGTCAGCGACCAATGAGCCAACATGCTCCAGCATTAAGAACCATTGAAAAAGATACAGGTCTATTAGGAAAAATTGTTAGACCATTATCTGCAGGGTTACTTCCTGAAACAGATCCAGAAAAGGAAGGCCTCATCAAAAGAGAAGATCTTGGAATGATAAGAGGGAGAACAAGAAAAGGACAATTGGAAATGGCAAAAAAATATGGAATTGAAAATCCGCCTAATGCTGGTGGTGGATGTCTTTTGACAGATCCTGCTTTTGGATTACGCGCTAAAGATTTGTTTGATCATATAGAAAATCCAACCATAAATGACATTGATCTATTAAAAATTGGAAGACATCTTAGATTGGATGAAGAAACAAAGTTAGTAGTTGGAAGAAACAAGGATGAAAATGAGATGATCAAAGCAATAGCATTACCTAATGACATATTGTTAGAAGCTCGTGATCATATGGGTCCTGTATCTATTTTACGTGGAAAAAATGCTGATAAACATATTTCACTTGCATCTTCAGTTACTCTCAGATATTCTGATGCTCCAAAAGATAACCAAAATTATGTTAGAGTAACCAAAGATAAAACACAAGATGAAGTAATTGCAAATTCTGCAAAAGAAGAGTCTTACATTAAATTTAGAATCTAGGCGTGAAATTTTACTTAAATTAGTCAAAACTAAGGAAGAGTTTTTGAGGGAGTAGATCGCATTTTCATCAAGGATGCAAAAACAGGAAAATCCAACCTACTTGAAAGCAATCACTATTCGTGACGCTAGCGATGTCCATTCAATAAAAGAAGATATCAAAAAGGGAATGATATTGATTTTGAGAGTGACACCATTAGCTCAAAAAGATGTTGAACAACTTCGTAAGGTAGTAGAGGATTTGTATTCTATTGCCAAGTCTGCTGGTGCAGATATTGCAAGATTAGGAGAAGAAAGAATTATTGTTGCACCCTCCAGCATTAAAATCTGGAAACCTGAATATGATCTAAAATAATTTTATTGCTTCTTGAATTTGGGGATAGTGAGATGGGATTCTATACATTCTTCTGATATTCATTGCAAGATTTTCAGATTTTTTCCTTTCTCCGTGATTTACAAGTACTCTTCTTAGTTTAGGTCTTAATCGTTGAACAAATGACATTAATTGATTATAATCGCTGTGTCCGCTGAATCCATCTAATTTTTCCACTCCGCAGTTTATTGTAACAACTTCAACTTTGCCTTCCTTTCCAAGCATGGAAACTTGTTTTGATCCATCTAAAACTCTTCTACCAAGAGTTCCATTTACTTGATATGAGACAAACAATACCTTACTTTTCTTATCTGGTGCAATATTTTTGAAATATTCTAAAACAGGGCCTCCTTCTAACATTCCAGATGTTGCCAAAATTATACATGGGGAATCTTCTCTTAGAGGCTCTTCTCTTGCGTCGGCATGTTCAATATTTGTGAAATATTCTGAATCAAATGGATTATCGTCAGTTTCTAAGATTTTTTGTTTTAATTCTCGTGCAAGATATTCAGGATAGGATTCATGTATGGCCGAAGCCTCAGATATCATTCCTTCAGTAAATACTGGTGCTTCAACCATCTCACCAGATTTCATGTAGTGATCAATTACCATCATTATTTCTTGGGCTCTTCCTACGGCAGGTATAGGAATAAGGACTTTACCTCCATCTGCTAGTGTATTATTTACTGCATTAATGAAAGAAGATTCTACCTCTTGTCTTGTTGGTTGTATGTCTTCTTTTAGACCATAAGTACTCTCTATTAGTAATGTTTCAACTCTTGGGAAATTCCAACTTGCTGCTTCAAACAGAATGCTTTTTCCGAATTTAATATCGCCAGAATAAACAAAATTATGATCACCATTTCCAATATGGAAGTGACATAAAGCAGAACCTAGAATATGACCTGCATTTGCAAGAACTAATTTAATGTCAGGAGAAATATCGGTAACAGTTCCATACGGAAGAGTAATAGTTTGTCTCATAATTTGTTTAACATCCCGTTCTGAATAGATTGGATTTCTTCCTTGTGCAGCTGCAACTTTGATTGCATCTAATTGAATTAGATTCATCATAGGAAGTGTTGGTTCCGTACAATAAATCGGTCCTTTGTATCCATATTTGCATAAAGTAGGTAGAAAACCAGTGTGATCCAAATGAGCATGACCAATTACAACTGCATCAAGGTCATCTAATGTAAGGTTGAGTGAATCTAATCTCGGGTATGCATCCATTGGAGACCTTGCGCCTGGATTTACTCCACAATCAATCAAAATTTTGCTTTCAGGAGTAGATAACAACATGGAAGATCTTCCTACTTGGCCAAATCCTCCTAGTGTAAATAGAGAAACTTCAGTTCTTTGAGAAATTCTGGGTCTAAAAATTTCGTCTCCAATTTCTCTTAATTGTCGACTTCTATCTGTTGCAGACTGTTTTAGAGTGGCCTTAATGGTCTGAATAGTACGAGAAGGAACAGTTGTTGCTTTTCTAACTCGTATTTTCCAACCTGTTTTTTCAGTTACTTCGGCATGATTGAATTCTTTTGCATTTCTTTGTAGAAGCCAAGGTCTTTTTGCCTCAATTGATACTTCGCCAGTAGCTATATCAAAGACTGTACCTTGAAGTTTAGCGTCTTCAGGTACGCACTCGGCAATTATTTTTCTTGCTTCATCTTCAGGTTTTCTTATTGATTCATCTGTTCTTACAACAATTCTTTTTTTGATAATGTTTACAAGATTTGAAATTGTGTCGTTATGTTCTAGAAGATATCGTGGTGAGTTTGTATAAAGTGCAATTCTTGGTCCTTCATATTCAATTTTGGTAAGATTGGCTTCTTTGGGAATACTTTGCAGTATAGTGGCCATTATATTTTGGCTAGTTGGTAATTCTTTTTCTTGTAATTTCCTTTGCATTAAATCACTAAAGTATGATGAAAGATGTAATTCGTTAATTTTCTAAAGTTCAATGATTGCTTTCTTTTGTTCATCAGTTAAAAGGCGGAATCCATCTTTGTCCATAATTGCAACATTGATTCCATCACCAGTTCCAATGTTTCTTACAATTGCAGCTTTTACTGCTCTTAAAGCAACTTTCTTTGCTTCTTCTACTGTGAGGTCAGGACGATATTCCTCTTCTAATAGTCCATAGGCTACAGGAGAACCACTTCCAGTAGTTACATAGTTTTTTTCTTCAACAGATCCAAACATATCAACATTAAACAATGCTGGACCATTTGCATCATATCCTCCAAGGAGAATATCTGCCATGAATGGATAACCTCGATTTTGATGAAATATCAGGGAACATAATCGACTAAGAGAATGAATTGAGATCGGTCCATGCTTTTCAACTCTATGAAGATTTGAATGATAACGTAAGACATCTACAATATTTTGAGCGTCAGCCACGCCGCCTGCCAAAGTTAATCCTGCATGATGATCGATTTTTTGTATTTTCATGGTATTGTTGTTTGCAATAAAGTAGCCTGCACTAGCACGCATATCTGCACATAAAACAATACCATCTTTGGCTTTGATACCTACAGTGGTAGTTCCGTGGAGAATTTTTTCTTGAACATTATTTGACAAAAGATACACCTTTAGAGATATTGTACATGGCATTCACCCTTTTAAATAACTTTTTGATCTCTTGAAATGATAAATAGTGACAAAAAAGGAAAAACGCATGCAATCTCATACCATGGAGTTACCAAGACTGATTGTGGTTGGTGAGAAAAATATCAATGAATTTGGGGAATTCCTATTTTCTTTGAATAAACCTAAAAAAGTTTCATTAATTTCAGGCGTTAATGTTAAAAAAATTCTTAAGCAAAAAATTGAAAAATCATTAAAAGAAAAACAGATCAAATTTGTTTGGCATACATCAAAAGACAATCAAATTAGTACATTAAATCAAATTCAAAAGGATGTTAAAAAAGATCATAGCGATCTAGTTGCAGGTATTGGAGGCGGTCGTTCGGTAGATACTGCTAAAATGGTTTCATTTAATCTAGATATTCCATTTGTTAGTCTTCCAACAGCTGCTTCTCATGATGGAATGGCAAGTCCGTTTGTTTCTGTAAAAAGTGATAAGCCTCATTCGATAGTAGCAACTGCTCCCTTAGGAGTCTTTGTGGATATAGATATAATCAAAAAAGCACCAGCTAAGCTTCTAGCAAGTGGATGTGGAGATCTAATTGCTAACATAATAGCAGTCAAAGATTGGCAATTGGGTCATAAAAAAACTGGTGAATATTATGGAATGTATTCTGCAGATTTGGCTTTAATGAGTGCTAAAATTGTGATGGAGAATTCTAGAAAATATTCCCAAAAAGGATTAGATGCCAGAGTTATTGTTGAGGCATTAATCAGTGCTGGTGTTGCTTCCTGTATTGCTGGAAGTAGTAGACCATGTTCTGGTGCAGAACATCTTTTTTCTCACGCATTAGACAAAATAGCACCTGGTAAGGGTTTGCATGGAGAAAAATGTGGCATAGGATCAATCATGATGGCAAAATTACAAGGTCAAGATTGGAAGAAAATCATCAAGACATTAAAAGAAGTTGGTGCCCCTACTTCGGCAAAACAAGTTGGTTTGACAGAAGACCAAATTGTTGATGCATTAATGATAGCTCAAGAATTAAGACCTGAAAGATATACAATTTTAAAAGAAATTGAAATGACAGAACAGAAAGCTACGAATTTAGCAAAGAGTACAAAAGTTATTTGAGTTAAGCAGTTTTTGGTTCAGGTGCCTTTGCTTCTTTAGTTTCAGTTTTTTTAGATTGAGCTTGTTTGTTTTGGTGGGTTTCAATGAAGTTAATTTTTTCTAAAGTTGGAACAAATTTGAAAATATCCATTTGGATAAAGTGTTTCATAATTTGAAGGCCATCAGCCCTGAATATTTCTTCAGGAATTGAAATGTTTGCTTCTTTGTCTTTAACTGAAAAATTAATTTTATCATCTTCAATTGGTAATCGATTTTTTAAGATTCCGTCAACTTTGTCGCTTTCAGATTCAAGTGATTTGATTACATTGACATCATAAAGAATTGTTTTACCTGCGTATTTGTGATTATAATCAATTTGTACTCGGCCTGAGCCAATAAAGCGAATAATTCCTCTTTTGTTATCAATTTCAATGGTATCACCTACGGTAACTTTGTCAGCATCTTCACCTAGTTTTCTAATTGGAATCATTCTGACCTTGGTTGAATCACGCTCTCCGAAACCTTTGTCAGGAGTAACTTCAACTGTAAGTTTATCCCCAACTGCAGTTTTTGTTAATGCTTCATCAAGTCCTTTGAGAACTGGATAAGAAACTTCTCCAACAGAAACTAGTTTTGGCGAATATTTTACGCCGGACTCGTGAATTGAATGTTTTTTTGCTTCTTCTTCGATAGTGGTATCAAATACTTCGTCGCTGTCTTTTACTTTTGCAACATAATCAATTAGTATCAATGAACCTTTATCGAAAGTCAATGTGTTCGCTCTCGAATTTCCTTATATTAAGTTAACATGGTTTAGAGAGCTTTTAGTTTTTCTTCTGCTGTTTTGAGACCTGCTTGGGCATCTACTTGATATCCCATCATTGCTAATGTTGATGAAATTGCAGAAATAGTTCGCATTACATGATATGGACTAACTTCACCCATACAGCCAACTCTGAAAACTTTACCTTTAAGATTTCCAAATCCTCCAGCAACTAGAACTTTGAATTTGTTAGCAAGTGTATTTCTGAAAGTCTTGTCTTCAAGTCCATCAAGATAATTCAATGCAACAATTGAGATTGAACGATCTTCTTCTTTAGCAAATGGAGAAAGTCCCATTGCACTAAGTCCAGAATATAATGCATCTGAACAAATTTTATGACGATTAAAGACATTTTGTAGACCTTCTTCTAGTAAAATTGAAAGAGCTTCTCTATATGCATAAAGTAAAGGCAATGCAGGTGTAAATGGAGTGTGTTTTTCCTCATCATAATATTTGAAATATCTTGCTAAATTGAAATACATTGTAGATGGTGGATTTTCAATCATGTACTTTTTGGCTTTAGCACTGACTGAAATTGGTGAGATTCCTGGAGGTGCAGCTATTGCTTTTTGTGCACCAGTCATACATACATCTATGTTCCATTTGTCTACTGGAAGTGGTGCTCCACCTAGCAACGATACTGAGTCTACTACATAAAATGCGTCATTTCTTGATGTCAAGTCAGATACTTTATCGAGATAATTTACCATGGTTCCTGTTGAAGTTTCATTGTGAACGACATAGAATGCTTTGACGTCTTTGTTATTGTCAAATGCTTCTTTCACTTGATCAAAAGTTGCATTTTGTCCTGGTGGAGTTTCAAGTTTTACAACATTTGCACCTTGGCCTTCAATTAATTGTGATAACCTGTTACTAAATTCACCGTTAACGGGAATAATGACTTTATCACCCTTCTTTACCAAATTAACAACTCCTGCCTCAACAGCACCGGTTCCAGATGCCGATAATGCTACAATATCATTTTTAGTTTCAAATACTTGCTGTGTTTTATCTACCACGTCAGTGTATAGCTCTACAAAATCATCACTTCTATGATTAATGATTGGTGCGAGCATTGCTCTCATTACTCTATTAGGTACGTTTGTTGGACCCGGAAGCATTGATAGATATTCCATTTTTTCTACAATGAAGCATCTTTTGGGTTTTATTTATAATTAGAGATTTTTTAGCCTCTGTTTAGCATTAATTTGATTTAGAAGTTTTTTAGTTCCGTCTGGAACAAAATTTTCCCATGTTTGATCGCTAATTATTAAATCTCGAATATTGGTTCCGGATAGAATGTCTCTTTTTGTAAATGGTATAGTCGATACTTTTTTTCCTCGTTTAGAATAAAGGTATTCAGTCATTTCATCATTTGTAAAAATGATATCAAATTTGGGAACAATGGTATCTATATGATCTGCCCATTTTTGATGATTTTCAAAATCAGGTATAAAACAAATTTCAATTTTATTTTTAATAGAATCATTGATAGAATCTAGAATCATTTGTTTCCTTTCGTCAGCTGAGAAAGGATTATTTTTCTCAAGGGGTTTATTTGAACTCCCCAATCCAACCCAAAGTTTGTCTACTCTTGATAGTGCAAAATTCAATGCATCAAGATGACCTAAATGAAATGGTTGGAATCTTCCTATTAGGAGTCCATTCATAGTAAAAGGTAGAAAATTTCATTTTAAAAAACTATCATAAAGCAAGGGTTTCATGAAATATTGTGAAATTTTTAGAAATAGATGGTTCTTTTGGGGAGGGAGGAGGACAAATAGTCCGTACTGCAATTACATTATCATCTATTTTACACAAACCTGTGATTATAGAAAATATTAGAAAGGGAAGGAAAACCCCAGGTCTTAAACCTCAACATCTTATGGCTTTAAAAATTCTTGAAAAGATTTGTGGAGTAAAATTAGATCATATAAAAAAAGGAGCAACAAGTTTGAAATTTGTTCCAGGCGAAGTAAAAAGTATAGAACTGGAAGAGGATGTTGGAACTGCTGGCAGTATTGCATTAATCATTCAAGTTTTAATTCCTGCAGTTGCAATTAGTAAAAAAAAATTAAAACTTACAATTAAAGGTGGAACTAATGTTCTTTGGAGTCCTACAATAGACTATTCCCAGATTATTTTGAGAGAATTGTATTCTAGAATGGGAATTGAATTTTCTCTAAATGTAATTAAGAGAGGATATTATCCAAAAGGAGGAGGAATAGTAGAGTTGGAAGTTTTTCCTTCCAAGAAAATAAATTCAATTATTCTTGATAAACGCAGTACAAAGAATGTAAAATTAACATGCTCTTATTCAAGATTACCCTCTAAGCTCATTTCAAGTAAAGTTAAGTTAATTGAGAAAAAATTACTTGAAAGTAATTTTATTGTCGATACAAAAATTACAGAAGAGCAAGCATTAGATTCAGGGGCATCTCTTTTGATTAGTAGTATCGACAAGGATTCAATTATTGGGATTGATTCTTTGTTTAATCTAAAACAAAACAAATTTGATTTAGATTTAGATAAATTCATTCATGCTAATCAAAGTATAGATGAAAATCTTGCTGACATGCTTGTGTTACCTGCAAGTCTTGCAAATGAAATGACAATTTTCAAAGTGGATAAAATTTCAAAACATTTAGAAACAAATCTGTTTGTTGCCTCAAAAATTACTGGTTGTAAATATGGGATTGGAAGGATAAAAGATGGTTTTGAAGTTAGAATAGAGGGAATTTCAAACTCCAGCATCGAGTAGGGCTGCAAAGAAAAGAATTGCCACAGACAACACAACTGTAATCTCGCCTAAAATTATGATTTTTTTCCTTAATTTTTGAATTTGTTGGAGAGGCATTTGTTTAGACATAACTTGTTCTTCTACATCTTTACGAATTACACGAACATGTACTGCATAAGTTATGATTAAAGAAATTACTAAAATAATTTTAATTGTAAGAAAAGTTCCGTAGCTTGTTGCTAATAACAAGTCAGGCTTGCTCAAAAGCATATGAGAATTGTATAATCCAGTGGCCATTAGAATAATTAATGAAGGAACAGCAACTTTGTTGAATCTTTTCCCAACCCTTATCATTATTTGAATTCTATCTTCAACTGAAGTTGCCATTGTTTTTAGAATAGGAGAAAATACTATTCCGATAAATAAAGAGCCACCTACCCAAATTGCGGCAGCCACAAGATGAATCCATGTAAGAATTGCTTGTTCTATAGCCACAAAAAATTCTATACTGAATCAAATATTATGTATTTGGATCTTAACAACCTTTTTTAGTTGATTAGAATGTGCTTAGATTGATTTGGCACTTCAAAGTAAACTTGTAGTATATGCAGCAATTGCAGCTATGCTAGCTTTGATGGGTGCAATCATTTGGTATGCAAGTCTTGATAATCCAGAATTAGAGCAAGTTGAGATTCAATTGACGAATGTGGAAGTACTTAGCGTTAACAAAGTAGAAAATACAGTCAAATTGACAGTTACTTATCTTGTAAAAAATCCAAGTGAAACAACATTCACAGTTTCCTTGATTAGTTACCAATTATACGGAGACGGGGAATTATTAGGATCTGGTCAATATTCTACTGGAGACATTGCAATGCCAGGACGAGCAATTTTCAATTCTGGTGCAGAAATCCCATTGAAAAATACATTTGAATTAAATAAATCAGAAGTGAGTAATGAAATTTATCAAGCAGTTTTAGATGGCAACATATCCAGTTTTCGAGCAGATGGAGTCATTACAACAGAAAGTGCTTGGAGTTTAATCGAAAAAGAATTTGAGAGTTCAATATAAAAAAAGTGGGCCGAGAGAGATTCGAACTCACGATCACCGCCGTGTCGAGGCGGTATCCTAACCAGCTAGACTACCGGCCCATTGAAAAACAAGACTAGTTGTAGACATTATTAACGTTTAACAAATGAAAGGTAAAACAGAAAGGAAGATGACTGAAGAATTCACTGAAGAGGAGAAAAATGGCCTATACAAGGCAATTCATTCCAGACGAGATGTTAGATCTCACTTTACATCTAGGCCTATTGAAGATGAAGTGTTATCGAGAATTTTGAATGCAGCTCATCATGCACCTTCAGTAGGTTTTTCTCAGCCATGGAATTTTATTCTGATTAAAGATACTAAAACTAAAGCAAGAATAAAGCAATCTTTTGAAGAAGAAAAGGAAAAATCCTCACAATTAATTGAAGAGCCTAAAAAATCAAAATATTTGTCATTTAAGCTGGAAGGAATTCTTGAATCTCCCGTAAATCTCTGTGTTACATATGATCCATCCAAATTTGGTCCATTTGTTATAGGGAGATCAAGTATTCCCGAAGCAGGTTTGTACAGTGTTTGTTGTGCTATTCAAAACCTTTGGCTTGCTGCAAGAACTGAGGGAGTGGGACTTGGTTGGGTAAGTATACTTTCAAATGATGTTTTGAAAGACGTATTAGAATTACCAAATCATGTTGTTCCTGTAGCCTATCTTTGTTTAGGATATGTCGATGAATTTGCAACAAAACCTGATTTGGAAAGTGCAGGTTGGCTTCCACGACTTGGATTAAAGGATGTAATTTATTTTGAAAAATGGGATGATAAAGGAAATCTTAGCTGGAAAAACATTCAAGACATAATCAGAACTAATCTAGATTACGCTTAAATAATTACAAGTATTTTTTTTGCTGGGCTTGTGGCGCAGAGTCAAAAATGACGCGAAGCATGGATAGCGCGGTAGCCTCCTAAGTTACAGGTCGAGGGATCGAAGCCCTCCAAGCCCGTTTTTAATTTCAAGAAAATTTGTCGCGGTTTAAATACAAAGATGAACGGATAGAATCGTGAAGGTTGTAATTATTTCAGCAAGTCCCAGAAAAAATGGAAACACTCACTTGGCAATGAATTATGTTTTTGATTATATCAAATCCAAGAATGTAGAAGTCAAGCTAGTTAACTTATCTGAAGAGCAAATTCAATGTTATAGAGGCCCTGAAGAAGAATATAATGATACAACAAAAAATGCTGCTAATGATGTGATGGATGCTGATGTATGGTTAATTGGATCTCCTATCTACAATTCCTTTTTCAGTTCATCTTTGAAAAATTTGTTTGAGTATGTAAATTACAAGAAAACAGAGGGAAAAGTTGCAGGAATGGTCATTATGGCTGCAGGAAACATTGGGTTTATTGATGTGCAGACCTTGATAACTCAACTATTATCATATTTTCGCGTGATAACCAATCCCAAAGCAGTGTTCTTGACTGTAGATTCTATTTCTGATAATTCTTTAACTGATGAATCTGCAAAGGAAAGATTGCGTGAAATGGTAGATGGGACATTAAAAATGGCATTTAATTTGAAAAATTAAATTTTCTATCTTAATATTGAATATATCCAAATTATCAAAAAAATCAACATGAATAATTCCCTGATAATGATTTTCAATATATTAGAACAGTTTGTAAAATTCAAAAAGAAGAAGTGGCTTGATACTCGTGTTCCTTTGAGATAAGTAATACAATAAGATAGGTTTTCTTAGGGTGTTATGTAGTTAAAAGGGAATAATTTTTAGCAAAAAAATAATTCTAATTAAAAATTTTCAAAAAAAATACAAAAGTCATATAATAACAAAGTTTAGACATATAGTAAATGAGTACAAACAAAGATCCAACCGAGTTATGTTCTTGTAAATGTCATTATGGGGGCGCTGTTAGCTGTCCTGGCTGCAAAGACAATCATGGAATCGTTTGTTGTCATTGCAAAGATTGATCTTATTTTTTTGACTTTGATGCTAGCATCTTAAGATTTGCAAGTTCGGTCTTCAGGGATTCAATTTGAACCAAAGTTTGTAAATTAGAAATTTCTTGATTTAATCTGTCAATTTCATCATCTTTTAGTTTTACAGTTTCTTTAAGAGAATTTAATTCTCCGGTAAGTTCTGTTTTGGCTTCTTTAATTTCAGTTTGACTTGCTTGTTTTCCATCTGCTGTATAAATTTGAGCAACTTTTTGTGGATTACTCAAGCTTTTTTTTTCATGTGTGGATGGTGTAGGATGGTTGTGTGCATAATCAGCACTTCTTTGGGCAATCCAACAAATTCCAGTAAGGAACCAAGTAATTGGGACTGCCATGATAAATACAAACTCTAGGATTGGAGCAAAATCAACTAAAACAGGCCATAATCCTGTCAATACTGCTGCAAAAACTCCTGTTACTACTGTAGCCAAATGGTTTCCCAAGTGTCCCATTATTTAGTCCAAAAATTTCATTGCTTATAACAGTAATGCTTGATATCAGTGGTTGATATTAATCAAAAAGAAAAAGGAGCCAAGTTTATTGGTCTTCTTCAGGAGTTGTTTTAGTCATGTCAGATTGCAAAATCTGAATTTTATTTAATAATTCATTTCGAAGGTCTCTTGCTACTCTTCTGACAGTGGGTCGTGGAACTCCAAGTTCATCTACTACTTTAGTATAGATGTCTTGTTTGTCGGTAACGCCCTTGTCCAGATAAGAATTAATTGCTTCTTTAATGATCGTGCTCTGATTTGTACGATTCAACGAATTCTAATTTTATTTGTTCTATATAACACTATAACTTTTAGAATCAATTTATTTTTGATTTTATGATTTTAATAAATTTCAATTTGCAAAATTTTGTTAAACAGATTTTTGTGAGTTAAAAACTATAATTTTATTAACGAATTACGGATTAACATTTGAAAATTTTTCATAATAAAATAATTATCTTTAATAATTTTTAAAAAATTTTTGCACAAAAGACTCTTATGGTAATACTGTTGAATCGATTTATTGAGTAATATTACAATTGAGACAAATTTAGGAAAAATCTCTTTTAAATTACTTCCCGAACTGGCTCCAGAAACTGTTAGAAATTTTGAAAAATTAGCAAAGGAAGGATTCTACGATGGAACTCTTTTTCATAGAGTAATTCCTGGATTTATGATTCAAGGTGGAGACCCAAATACGAAAACCGAAAACAAAAGTTCTTGGGGAATGGGAGGACCTGGCTATAGTGTCAAGGCTGAATTTAGTTCTAGATCTCATTTACGTGGAATTGTTTCAATGGCAAGAGCACAAGATCCAGATAGTGCAGGCTCACAGTTTTTTATTGTAACTACAGATTCCACATTTTTGGATAGGCAATACACTGTATTTGGTGAAGTAACCGAAGGAATGGATGTTGCAGATAAAATAGTGAATTTACAAAGAGACAGTAATGATTGTCCTTTGGAAGAAGCCAAAATGCTTCATGTAACTGTGGAATAGATGAATCACGGAGTAATTATTTTCTCAATAATTTTATCAGCATTAATACTTCTACCTTCAGCCTATGCTCAGATTTTTGAAGATTCCAAACAAAAATCAATTGAAGTAAAAATCAATTCCTTAGGAGAGATTGAGGTAACACATGTGGTTAGAGGTCAAGGCGAACCTCATCAAATAGATCTACTTGACGGTAAAAAAGAAAATCTAATTGTAAAAGATGAAGAGGGAAATGCAATACAATATGGCAGTATTGAAGATGAGGATAGTTTGATGATATTTCCATCAAGAGATGATGTGATTATAAAATATGATTTAATTGATGAATTGATTATGGAGGGTAATTTTTGGACTATGGAATTTCTTTATCTTCAAAGTACATCTTTTATACTTCCAGATGATGCCGACTTGATTTTTGTTAATAATAAACCAGTTATGCTTGGTGATAAAAAGGGAATTATGTGTCATGGATGCCAAATGACATTAGAATATTCTTTAAATGAACCAAAGAAATCTGAGAAAATAAAAATCCAAGATAAAGAATATTCTTTTGAGATTCGAACTTTTTCTGAAATACATCAATTTGGTCTAAATGAAAAATTAGATGGATTGAATTTAGAGGTGGTTGGGGAAAATGAGTTTGTAACTATAATCATTCCAGTGAATTTTTTGGCTGAGCCATATGAGGTGCTTGTAGATGAAGAGAAAATATTCTTTCACGATTACATCAATAATGGAACTCATGTCTGGATAAACCTTAGGCCTGAAAGTTCAGGTGATATCACCATAACTGGCACAATCATACCTGATGTAAGTACAGTAAACTCACAAGATTACTCACCTTTTGTGTATGTTGGAGTGATTATAATAGCTGGAATAAGTATTGCCGTGTTTCTAATTAAAAGAAAACAAAACCAAGTCTAATCTCCACTTGAACCACATGAACAGAAACCATATTCATCAATTCTAATATTGCAAACTGGGCATTTTTCTCCGTATTCTACTTCCCATGGTTCTTTTCCATACAGTTTAAAATGATCATCAATTTCAAGTGGGATTTCTCTTTTTTTACCCAATAATTTCTATATGTGTAACAACTATACATAGATTATCGGAAATGAATCATCATGAAAATTGAATGTGGTTGTCATTGCATCAAATGTGGAAGTACGGAATTAGAATCAAAGCAGATAGGAGAAACTGAGGATGATGGGTATTTTGATATGCATCACACATGTCTGAAATGCAAAACTCACTTTGATCATCTAGAAGGTGAGATTTTTGATTCTTGTGGAAAATGCGAGTATAAAATTAATTGATTAGTATTGCTTCTTGTGCAAAGTAATGAGTTCTATTCTCTGTAGAATTTTTTGAAATTTCTCTATTTGAGGCCATGTTAACTAAAGTTTTAGAAACATCTAGTGGACTAGCAACCCAGCCGTATTCTCGTAATTGTTGTACAGTTTCAGTAACGGTTCGTGGGGAATCAAAGAAAGAGTTTTTTTCCAAAATTTTGAGTTTGTCTTTAATTTCTTCTGCAGAAATGGCTTTGGGTTCATTAAATTCTGGTTCAAAAATTTCAACATCCTCTAAAGAACTTAGGCTGTCAAAGGTTTGTTCTTTAGGAATTTCACTGGTAGTAGGTTTTTCATAAATTGGTTTAGTTTGGTTTTCTTCCATTAGTTTTGCAAGATTTTCAATAACTTCACCTAAAGTTTGATTATCAACATAGAAATCTCTAGAATCAACCTCAATTTCATTTTCTCCGAATTTGAGTTTTATTTTAGCCATCAATTCCTAGTTTAAGGAGTTTTAATTTATCCTGTTAGCTCTAATGAGCTTAAAGACTAGATCAAAATTTTTACACATGTTATTGGAATTTTTTCTCTTTTGGATTAAAAAGGAATTTTCAGATAGTCACACATGGAAAATTCCAGAAAAGCTGTCATCATTGTATTTGTCATAGGCATGAGCGTGTTTGGCTATTCTCAATATGCTTTAGCCTCACAGATAGGCGTAGTAATTACAGAAAGTGATCTAATAGAAGAAAATGATCAAAAAGCAGCATATAATGTACAGCTTGAATTTGATAATCCTTCCTTGTTGATTTTAACTGCAGGTGAAACGGACTTTTTTGTAATAGCAGATGGTAAGACTATTGGTGAAGGACAGTTAGAGCCTTTTACTTTGCCAGCATTAAGTAATAAATCAGTTCGAGGAACATTCCAAACAGAATCTAATTTGGAATCAGATGATGTTCCCATAGTAAAAATTAGTGGAATAACAAAGTATGATGTATTGTTTTCAACTATTGATGTTCCATTTGTGTATTATCCAACAGAAGAACAAGCAAGAGAATTTATACATCAGAATTAATTTTTAATAAATGCTTACAGTTTTTGGTTCTACCGCTATAGATACCATAAGAACTCCAAAGAAAATTTTAAAAAATGTGTTGGGCGGAGCTGCCACCTTTGCTGCAATTTCTGCTAGTAATTTTGTAAATACAGGATTGATTGCAGTTGTTGGAAAAGACTTTCCAAAAGAACACCAAAAAGTTCTATCTAAACATTTAGACTTGAAAGGATTTACAATTAAAGAAGGAAAAACATTTCGGTATGATGGTAAATTTGATAATACTTTGAGTACTAGAGAAACTTTAAAGACAGAACTAAATGTTCTTGAAAATTTTAAACCAAGTGTACCTGATGAATATAAAAAATCACAATTTGTATATCTTGCAAATAATGACCCTGATCAAAATACCAATTTAATAAAAGAATTTGATAACGTTAAATTTTCAATGTGTGATACTATTGATTTTTGGATATCAACCAAGAGAGATTCAGTCATTAAAATGATTAAAGCAGTAGATGCTGTTGTCATAAATGACGAAGAAGCAAAACTCCTTACCAAGGAATTCAATTTGATAAAATGTGCTAAAAAAATGATGAATTGGGGAGCAAAATATGTGATTATAAAAAAGGGTGAGCATGGTTCTTTGATGTTTTTTGATGATGTAATATTTCCATCAGCAGGCTTCTCATTAGAAGATGTTGTAGATCCTACAGGTGCTGGAGACTCTTTTGCAGGAGCTATGATTGGATATTTAGCTAGTAAAAAATCAACTAGCCTCTCAGAAATAAAAAAAGCCGTAGTATATGGAAATGTGTTAGGTTCCTTTGCAGTTGAAAAATATGGGTTGGATGGTTTACTGCAATTAAAAAAATCAGACATTACAAAACGAGTTAAATTATATGAAAAAATGATTAGATTCTAAAAAAAGATTTAACTTAAATAATTTAGTCAAAGAAAATATTCAATGTCTCAAGAAGCATCTGAAAAAACGGATGATAGACTAGAAAAAATATTCCAATTACAAAAAGGATTATCAGAAATGATGAATTTAGATAGATATCCAAAGGATTCGGAGGGACGAGTTTCTGCGTTATGTACTGCAATTATGCATGAAGCTGTTGAGTTACAACGAACTACAAATTGGAAATGGTGGAAAACCCCAACAGAATTTAATGAGGCCGAAGCCCGAGAAGAATTAATTGATATCTGGCATTTTGTTGTTCAAGCATCATTGGAACTTAATTTAACTCCAGATGATATTGTAGATGAATACAAAAGAAAAAATGAAATCAACCGGGAACGACAAAGAACTGGGTATTAGATGTATTGAAAAATTTTTTCAGGATTAGTTTCCCCAATTAGATTTATTAATTTTATTTCTTTTTGAAAATAACTAATCTCAGAATGTTTTACAGATAAAATAGGATCAGGACTTTTCGATCCGATAATTCTATTATTGTTATCTATTCCATTTTGATGTAATTGAAACAAAGAATGTCCTGCCTTGTGTCCCCATACCTCTTTACCACAAATTATAATTTTTTTTATATTTTGATTTTGATTGATGTATCGTATTATTTCATCAATTCCTTTATTTTCAGAAAGGAGTCGTCCTACTATGGAAATTTCGCTCATAAGATCGGAATTGGATATCTTCCTAAGTAGATCTATGCTTGAAAGTGTACAAACTGCGATAGATGAATTTGAATTTCCATTATAGGATTTCTCGTTTATGGGAAGCAATACAGCACATATTTCACCTATCCAATTTCCTAGATCATTCATGAAAAAAACTCCACAAAATTTCTTATTATTCCGTTGATCTTCATCTTAAAGGATATTTTCAATAACATTTCTTTCCTATTTGCTCTTTATACCTATTTTATCAAGCTATGAATTTTTATATTTCAAAATTTGGCAAATCGCATAATGAAACCACGCCATCTTCAAGAATCAGATGCATCATACAAAGTTTTTTTGTATATTTTTTATGTTTGTGGTTTCATAATGGTATCTTCTCTTGTTTATGGTGTTTATGTAACTATGATAGAATGGCTGGAAAATGGAACCTATGTCATGGGAGAAGCCATACATAACACAGTAATTCCTTTTGAGAATTTTGCAAGAGTATCTACTTGGATATTCTTTTCTACAATTATTGGGTGGTATTGCGTTTCAAGGATTGGATGGAAAAGAACTGCCGGAAATAAAATTGTAGGAGTAAGAATGGCATTACTTCAGTTAATGCTTTTAGGATTTGCGATTATAACTTTGTATGAGGTTTTGTATAATTTTACGGTATTAAATGCAAAAATTACTGCAGGGGTTATTGAGGGCATAGTTCCAGATATAGATAGACTTTCAGTGGCATATCCAGATCCTGATAGGCCATGGAATCTAGTATTTGCAACAAAGGTATTTCTTTCAGCCTTTATCATTAGTGCTCATGCATTTTACCTTAGTACCAGACCCAGAAAGAGTTTAGATTCAGAAGCTTAATTTTCAAAAGATTAAACTATCTTTTCGTTTATTAAATAATGGTCAATATGGGATTATTTGGTTCTAGTAAAAATGAAACAAAGTGTAAGAAATGTGGGACCATTTTGCCTGATCCTGAGAAATTAAAAAAACATCAAGAAAAGGCCCACAATAAGAAAAAAGAGAAATGTCGTGTATGTGGTGCAGAGTTTGATTACTCTGATGATCTAAGAAAACATAAAAAAAATTGTAAATGATTGAGAGTGTAGATTTTAAAAAATTCGAGTTTATTATTTGGATCAGATGAATTGTCAGAATCTTTATAGGTTTACCTTTTGGAGGTTGTTTTGATTTGGATATATCTGAAAAGGTTAATCTGATAGAGAGACCTCCTACTGAGGAAGTAGTTACTCATGAGGAATTAATTGAATTATTCAAGACAAATTCTTCACCAAAGCACTACATTGGTCTTGAGATATCTGGTTTTTTGCATTTAGGCAGCCTAATCAGTACAGGTTTTAAAATTAATGATTTCGTAAAAGCCGGTGTTAATTGTACGATATTTCTTGCAGATTGGCATACAATGATTAATGATAAGTTGGGTGGGGACTGGGATACCATTACAAGTGTTTCAAAGTATTACGCAGATGCTTTCAAACTAGTTTGTCCTGATGCAAAAATTGTACTTGGTTCTGATCTTTATGATTCAAGAAAAGAATACTGGAAAGAGTTTATGAAATTTACAAAACATATGTCTCTCAAAAGAACAATGAGGACGCTTACAATAATGGGTAGATCAGAAGATGAATCTAAAATTGATCTTGCTAAATTACTTTATCCACCAATGCAAGCTGTAGACATTCATTCTCTTGATTTGGATATTGTTCATGCTGGTATGGATCAAAGAAAAATACACATGTTAGTAAGGGAAATTTTTCCAAAAATGAATTGGAAAGTTCCAATTGCTGTTCATCATAAATTATTACCAGGATTATCAAAACCTACTGATGCAAATGATTCACAAGTGTTAGGTAAAATGAGTAAATCTGATCCCAATTCAGGAATCTTTATTCATAATACAGATGATGAGATTAGATCTAAAATAAAGAAGGCATGGTGTGAAGAAGGTAACATTGGGAATAATCCATTACTAGAAATTTCAAAAAATATTATTTTACACGAATTTAAGGAAATGAAAGTAGAAAGACCAGAAAAATTTGGCGGTAATGTGGAATATACGGATTACAGTAAACTAGAATCAGATTTTGCTGAAAAGAAGTTACATCCTACCGATCTAAAACAAACAGTTGGAAATTATTTGGTAAAAGTTGTTGCACCGATTAGGGACAACTTGAATCTTAGTGATGAATTGTTTGAGGCAATAAAGAAGAGCTATTAGACTTTAAGATTAGGATTAGTTTGTTCTTCCAAATTATATTTTGATTTATACCCTCTTGGGTTTATCATCAAGTCTTGATAATTGTATGTTGAAGAATTTCCTACTATTACAGTACTAATCATACCTAATTCGTCTGAATAATTAGGTAAATCTTCTAAGGTAGTCATAACTACTGATTGTGAATTTCTAAATGCGCCTTTGATAATTGCTACTGGAGTTGTAGGTTTTCTATATTTGAGTAACATCTTTCGTGTATCTTGTAGTTGGTGTATTCTTTTTTTACTTGCAGGATTGTAAATTACAATCACAAAATCACCTTGTGCTGCTGCCTCAACTCGTTTTTGGATTACTTCCCATGGAACCAATAAATCACTCATACTTACAACTGCAAAATCTGTCATCAGTGGTGAACCAATTATAGAAGCACACGAATTCAATGCAGATACTCCTGGTACTATTTCAACTTGCAAGTCATCTTTGGGATTCCAACCAGATTCGGCTAATGTTTCATAAATCAATCCAGCCATTCCATAAATTCCCGGATCTCCACTTGATACCAGAGATACTATTTTGCCTGACTTTGCCAGATCAATACATTGGTGTGCACGTTCTACTTCTTGAGTCATTGCATATCGATGTACTTCCTTTCCTTCAATTAGGTCTGAAACCAAATTGACATACGTTTCATAACCAACTATGGTATTGCTTTCTGTGATAGCCTCTTTTGCTCTAAAAGTCATATGATCGTGGTGTCCAGGACCAACACCTACAATGTAGAGTTTACCAGTCAATTTTACAGTAAAACTTTTTTCAAGTAATTTATCCCTTTACTGAAATGAATTTTTATTGAAAAGGATCGATGAAAGGGCAGTTTACTAAATGATCACTATTCATTGGACGTGCAATACTTACTGTTAACAGATCCTCTTCACTAAAAGAATCTATGTCAAATCTTGTTTCAAGAATTTTTGCATTTTTTGGATCGTTCCACTCTACATTATAGATTCTCCAAATTGGACTATAATTCTCATCGCCAGGGGCAGCAGATGCTATTCCTGGCTGGAATCCCATTGGTCCTGATCCTTTTACCCCATTTTTGAATTGGAACAAATCTACTGCTGCTGAATTTGCTATTAATTCTGCAGATGTAGGAGAATATGTCACGCCCATCATTTCTGCAGGAGCGCTAGGCGTAGCATCTGTTACGATGTAATAGATAGTTCTTCCATCAGGACCCCATCCTCGATGTGCGATGAACGTTACCGTCATTTCCTCTTCATTGATTTCTACAATTTGTCCTCCGATGTATGAGGTTTCATCAGTAATTTCTGAATCTTCTCTAACGGTCATTTTACCTTCTGGCCAAATAATTTGCGGAGTATTAATTACAATACCAGTTTCATTGAATTCTATTCTTCCACCCTCATGTGCTTCTAAGACTTCTTCGGCAGACTCAAAAATAATTTTATTTTGTCCTTTTTTCCACGTAACCTCTACAATTGAACTTAATGCACTATACTGGTCTTCCTGAGCTGGAGTACTTGAAAATACTTCATCTTGATATCCGTAAATTCCTCCACCTGAAACTCCATTTCTAAAAACAAAAATTTGTTGAAGTGCAGTTTCTGGTGCATCGGCAATAGGAGGTGCTAGTTCTACTTTCCAATCTTGTTTCTCTGTAATTATTTCTGCAGTTTCTTTGTCACTTGCATCTGTAATTATATAGAAAACAGAACTTGAATTAAAAATTCCTTTGTGTAGTGGAATGGTTGCAGGTACATTAGTTTTTGATAATGAAAAAGATGGTTCTTCTTTTTCGTATTCAATTTGTTGCATTATAATTTCAGTTGGTTGTCCTCTTATCCAACCATCAACACTAACAGTTGAAGTAAATTTAGAATTAGGAGAATGGAGAGCCAAAGCTGCTCCTGTAAATTCAAAAGAGTCAGATTTTGTTCCTCTTTCAATTAATGATAAACCATAGATTTTGTCTCCATCGATTGTCCAGGTAGGTTGGCCTTTGACGTCGTTCTCAGTGATTTCATGAAGAACAACTATCTGGACAGGCTCACTTGACGTAAAAGTTAGGGATCCGTCATAAATTGTACCTTCACTTGGGTACAAAATTATCGCTAATTGATGTCCTTCATGACCTTGACCTGGATCTTCTATTGATGATATCGTTTGAGTGAAATGGATTTTTTTTCGGGAATTTGCATCAACAAATTGATCTGATATGGTTGAAACGATCATTATCCCAGTTACAAAAATTACTAAAATGGAGACAACTAGAAGTTTGTTCAATGAGACTCTCTGATTTTGTTCCTTTAAATTATTTTAGTTGATTTTAGAAAGCTCAAATTCATTATGTAATGCCTGTACAGCTGTTTTTGCGTCAGAATTTTTTACTACAAAAGCAAGGTTCAGTTCGGATGAGCCTTGGGTGATCATTGAAACATTCACTTTGTTTTTTTGCATTGAACCAAAAACCTTTGAGGCAACACCAACTGTTCCGCGCATTCCAGAACCAATTAGGGCAATTATAGCCATATCAGTTGTGATTTCAAGTTTTTTGATTATTTTTCCTAAAAGTTCCATCTCTAACTTGTTTACAGCTTTATCAAGATCTGTATTTTTTACAACAATTGTAATACTTGATTCAGATGGGTTTTGAGATATCATCATTACATTGATTCCCGCATTAGCTAATGTTGCAAAAATCTTCGCGGCAGTTCCAGGAGTTCCAATCATGCTTCCTCCACGAATATCTATTAGTCCATTATGAGAAACGTTGCTGACACATTTTACAGTGTTTCTAACAGATATAGATGGAGATGAAGTTACTTGAGTTCCTTCATTTTCAATATTAAATGAACTTCTTATTTTCATTGGAATTTTTTTTGCTAATAGAGGTTCAAAGGTTCGTGGGTGGATTTGCTTTGCTCCAAACATAGCCATCTCAATTGCTTCTACATATGATACTTCTTTTAGTAATTTTGCACTTTTTACTATCTTTGGATCTGCAGTCATTAGTCCATCAACGTCGCTCATTAACCAAATCTCATCAGCTTTAATGCATGATCCTATGATAGTGGCTGAATAATCAGAGCCACCTCTTCCAAAAGTTGTTACATGACCGTGTTGATCCGCTCCAACAAAACCACCTATTACAGGAATTGTTTTTTTCAAAAATGCAGAATCCAAAGTCTTTGAAACTCTGAGTCTTGTTGTATCCATAAGGGGTTTGGATTCACCAAAATTTGAATCTGTAACTATTCCCACTTCTTTTCCCGTAAGTGCAATTGATTTTTTTCCTAGATCATTTATTGCTGCTGAGATTAATTGTATCGAAAGGCGTTCTCCAAATGAAAATAAGTAATCCATTGACCTTGGAGTCACTTCTCCCAATAACACCATACCATCAATTAGTGCTGTAAGTTCAGTAAAGTATTCATCAAAGGTTTGGAGTAATTTTTTTCTTATTGGAGTCTTCTTGATTGTCTCTTTGGCTAATTTTTGGTGTCTTTTTCCAATGTTCTTTGCTAATTGTTCTGCTTTTTTCTTATTTTCTTTCTTTATAGATTGAGATATTTCAATTAAATCATCAGTAGTATCACTGATTGCTGAGCATACAATTACAAGCTGATTTTGTTTTGATAATGAATGAATATGTTTTGCAACATTTTGAATATCCTTTGCTGAGGAAATTGATGTTCCACCATATTTTAGTACAAGTTTCAATTCAAAATATCTGGATTATTTTATCTTTAAATGCTTTAACTTTCCACGCGTGGTGCCAAATAGAAGTGAATTCTTCCAATGTTTGCTACCTTGAATTCAATTCTAAGAGGTTTTGCGCTTGAAAATTCACAGGTAATTTGCCCTGCAGTAGTACCCACGGCTTTAACGACTGGGTTAAGATATTCTAGACTATATGTGCCTGTACTGTCCTCAGTTGAAGTTATTTCTTTAATATCGTCACTGTCTGGTTCAAGATCAATTATTACTTCTCCTGAATCTCCTTTTCCAGAAAAATCTGCTTTGGAATCAGCTGTATGGATGGTTAGATAATCTGAAACCACTTGTACATCACCTAATATTTTATCAAACATAGAAGATGATAATGTAATTTTTGAGTTATATGGAATCTTGGGTAATGGTGTATCAGTTGCAGAACTTTCAATTAAACGCATTTTGTATTTTTTATTTTTTCCAACTGTAACTAGCAACATATTTTGCTCAGAGATGTTGATCTCAATACTGTCTTTCTTATCGGCTCTCTTGATAAGTTTAGAAAATTCATCAATTCTAACACCAAATTTTATATCGCTATCACATTCGTATTTTTCAAATGCAGAGTTAGGCCATGAAATATCAATCAGAGCAACATGGGATGGATCCATTCCTCTAAATGTTATGCCCTCTGATGTTGCAACGAATGTAGCTTCCTCTACAAGTGTAGATATAGCTGAAATGATTGCTTTAAGATCATCTGAACCACTTGTTTTTGCTCCAAAAGTCAAACTTATTTTGAGTGACTTTAAGTTCCAGTTAAACGTTATGCGTAATTACGCCAAGTGTATTTGCACTTTGTACATCTATAAAATTGAGTGGTAGGTTCATCAGCACTTCGTGTTTGTAACATCCACCAAACAGCTTCGTCGTTTCCACAACTTTCACATTCAATTTTGATTGTAGGTAACGCTTCTTCGCCTTCATTTTCGGCAAATACATTGAATGGTTCAGTTGATTCTTCTTGTGTTACTTTTTTTTGCTGAGTTATTGTACCACCTTCGATGTATCCACATTTTGAGCATTTGAGATCAGAACCATCTTTTTTTAATTTGACCTCACATTTGGGGCAAAATTTCATTTAATTTCACTTAATGGTAGAATTGAATAATTTTTTAAGTTCTTCTGCGGTTTTAATTGCTGTTTCAGTTGAAGTTTGAATTTCTCCAAGAGGTTTACCATTTGAATTAATTCTCATCCAACATTCATTAGTTAATGGGTGTTTGATAATAACTCCTGCAAAATCGATATTAGATTTCTTTAATAGTTCATGTTGAATTATGTATAAAATCCCTATATCCGTGTCTTTAATGGATAAGTTGAGTTCTTTTGGCTCAGAACTAACTACTTGGGCTTGCATGTATTCGGAAAAAGCACTTATTGTGGATATAAATCATTATGATTGTTAAGAATGAGTGAAAGTAAAATTTCAGAGATATTGTTAGCCAATGGGAAAGATCAATACGCCTCAGGCGATACAATAGAGATTAACGTGCAGTTTGCAATAGAGGGAGGTATTCGTGATGCCTTTAATGAGCAAAATTGGACAAATGCATACAACAATAATGATGTCTCCTTCAAATTAAAGTACGGAGTAAAGCTGACTTCTGGTGGTTTTAGAAAAAAAGAGATTGGAAAAACAATTGACACCTATAGAAAAGCTGCAATCTTTTGGACTAGGAATCCAAAATTAGTAAATCCAATGAAGGACCGGAGAATATGGGTTCAAGTAGCAAAGAATTTTGAGCCATTTATTCGACTAACCGAAGAAGAAGTAAGACAGGAATTATTTGACTTTAATGAAAAATTCCTCATTAAAGCATCGGATCTAGGTCCAGGTAAACACAAGATTGGTGCAGAAGTATTTGCTTCTTGGCAGAAACACGAGTATACCAATTCTGATAGTATAAAGAATACTTCAAAGGAAATTGAAATTATTGTAAATTAAAAAGGTCTAATTTTTTCCTTTTTTCCTTCCACCGAAGAATCCGCCCTTCCTTTCTAGATCTTCTACATAATCATCCATCTCAAGTTTGAATTCTTCCTCATCTGCATATGCTCTTTCTGCATGTTCGCTGATATCTAGTCCAGCATCTTCCACTTCCGGAGACACCCTCACACCTACTAAGAAGTCTATAACTTTCATGATTAAGTAAGTTCCACCAAATCCTAAGACACCTGCTACTGCAACACCTATTGCTTGTACTCCTAATTGATCAAATGAACCTGAATTGAGTAATCCATCTGGACCTGCTGGGTTTACTGCGGAACTTGCAAAAATACCAATTGCAAGTGAACCAATAATTCCTGCAGTTCCGTGAACTGAACTTACATCTAAAGCATCGTCTATCTTTAGTTTCTCTTTGAATAGAACTAGTGTAGAATATGATGCAATACCTATAGCAATACCAATTACAAATGAATGTTCAACACTTACAAATCCTGACGCTGGAGTAATACCTGCTAACCCTGCAATGGCCCCGTTGACTGCAGCTACCACTGAAGGCTTTCCAGATCTCATCCATGATAATCCTACCCAAATTAATGCTGATACTGATGAGGCCATGTGAGTTACAATTACTGTGTTTCCTGCAAGGGATCCTGAGGCAAGAGCACTTCCTGCATTAAATCCAAACCAACCTAGCCATAAGAGAGAAGATCCTACTACTGCAAGGGGAATACTATGTGGAATTTCGATTGCAGGTCCAAAGAATCTTCTGCGTCCTAAGACCATTGCAGCAGCTAAGGCACCCATACCCACACTAGTGTGAATTACTATACCTCCCGCGAAATCTACAACGCCTAATTCTGCTAACCAACCTCCTCCCCATACCCAGTGAACTAGTGGGTAGTAGATCAAGATTGACCATGTTGCTATGAATATGATAAATGAGCTAAATTTCATACGTTCGGCAATTGTTCCTGTAAGAAGTAGAGGAGTAATACATGCAAACATAAGTTGGAATTTCACAAATAGGACACCTGGAATAGTTGGTGCATAATCAAGTGCTTCATCCCATGGAACACCCTTAAGGAATACCCAATCCATGTTGCCCATCAAACCACCTGTCTCATCAGGGCCAAATGCTAAACTAAATCCAAATACAAACCACATCACACTAAGTAACGCTAAACCAAAGAATATCTGCATGAAAACTGATACTGCGTTTTTCTTTCTTAGTAAACCAGATTCAAAAAGTCCAAGTGCAGGGATCATTAAAAGTACTAGGCTTCCTGCTACGAGCATCCATGCGGTATCACCGGTATCTATAGGCAACATTGATTCCAAGTTTGTGAAACTAAATAATAATAACGAAATTTGATAACCGTTTGATTATCACTTGATTATCAAAATCTGAAACTATTATTTGTGAAAAACCTGGCTAATCTATTAAATGATTAAGATCCAAGCATTTCTCGGAAATAATGACGTAATGGACATTAGTGAAGCACTAAAAGAGCTTGAGATTGGAGGGCTAACTGTAAACAAGGTAAGAGGCCGTGGAAAAAGGCCTCCCCCTGAAATCCATGCTCAAAAAGGAAGTGCCACATTTCAACCACAGTTTAGTCAAAAATATGTCATAGAATTAGTAATTCCGGAAAATAAAGAAGACCAGGTGATAAACATCATAAAAGAGAAAGGAACTGTTGGAAAAATCTTTGTCTCACCAGTATTGAGAGCAATTGATATCGCCTCAGGTGAAGAAGGAGAAAGTACTATCTAAAATTCTCTGAAATTATTTCCATAAACAACCGTTGGATGTTTGAGTTGTTTTTCAAATGATGGAAGGTATCCCATTATGCAGTGATTTACAAAATCACTAAATGATTTGATTCGGTGGTCTGAGACTAACGTCTCCTGGTTTTCTTCATAAACAGTTTGGAGTCTAAGTAAAGTGTATTTCTGTAATGGAACTAAGCGACTTCGTTTAATTTTTGGTTTTGGGGGAAATTTGACCTCTTCTATTTCAAGGTCTTGAGTACTTTCTAGAGTATCAATTTCTAAAACTTCTTCCATTTCAGATACAAAGATCTTTCCAACTTTGCTTGAATTAAAACCGGATTTTTTTGAAATTAAATCAATAACTTTTCTTGCATCTTTTTCTGCTACAACTAATTCAATTTTTGAAAGAGGAATTGTTTTTACTCCAATGGTACCTCCAACTTTTGAGCCCTGTTGTTTATCAAAAATTTTACTATCTTCTAAATTTCGTTTATCAATTATTGTATAACCTATATTGTTTAGTTTGTCAGCAATTATGGTATAGCTAGATCGTTTGATAATTGCCTCGATTTTCTTCATATTAAAAATCAAAAAATTGGTTATTTATTATGCTATCTAATTATCAAGCCTGAAAGTGAAAATTATGCCTTAGAATTATGAAAATTATGGATATTATTATGAATTTTAGTTTATTTTTTCTTGGGTTTTTTCTTATCTTTTTTCGAATTCTTTCTTTCAGTTTTTCTTTCCTTTCGTATCGTTATTACTCCTTTTAGAATTAGTGGTAGTGATGCTGCAAATAAAATAATTACAAATTCTGCCGGAATGTCGGAAGAAGCTTCTTCTGGCGTTAATTCGGATTCTCCTGATGTAACCATAGCATTAAAGATAATTGTAGGAACAAACCAAACACATAATCCCAAAATTAACCAGTAAAGTCCCTTCAATACAATTTCACTTTATTACTACCTTATAATTTTAGAAGAAAAATAGAGTTTGTTGTCAATTAGTTGGTCAAGGTTGTTGTTTTCTTTGAAAATGCATTCTAATTTGGTATGTAACTAGTCCATATCCAGGGATTAAAACAATAAAGTAAAGCGCTTTAAGCCATCCATCTAGATGATCTATTTTTAGAACCAGATTTGTACTAAGGTAAACTAATACTGCTAAGAAAATAAATGTCCAAACAAGAGACAATTTGTTAAACCTAATTATTCATCTGGAATTATTTGCTTAACTTTAGAAATAATTTCCATATAATTTGCTCCTGGTTCAGAGCTTAGTAAGAGAAGGTTTCCGTCATTCAGTAAAAGACTAATCAATGTAACTTTATCAAATTCTGTAATGTTTGTTTTTTCATTTCCAATTTTATGAGCTAGGTTTTGAATACTTGTCCATCTCTGAAAGGTATAGTGAACTGACATTTTTACTTCATCAGCACTAAGTAATGCTTCTGAATCATTTCTATTACTTTGAACAGCAAGATCACCACGAGAGTTTAAAATTCCACTAAACCTGACATGAGGTTCAATTTCTAAGACTTTTGTGCATAATGCTTTATGATCCATTTCTGTATTGCCTAAAAAAATATCCCTATTATGTGTATTATTTTTTTTCTCTTGTGGGTTTGTTGAATATTAATAAAAATAATAATTTTATTGTATTTTCTCAACTTGATATAAATTTCAAATAAAAATAGAGAATTTAGGGCAATTAGGGATATATGGAACTTTTTTGATGAGTTTGTATGGCAAAATACGATGGTCTACTAGGACAACCAATTCTTGAAGTTGAGGAGCCGGATAAAGAAGGTGGAATTACATTTATTCTCAAAGATAACAGATTTTTATTCATAAAGGCTGTAGATGGAAAAATTGAGACAGTATCTATCCCGGAATAAGTGAAAAAAATGGAAAAATTTGAGCAAATCAAAATGTTAGAATTGGTAAAAGTGGATGATCCAGATTCTGATGGTGATTTAACACTAACATTTCAAGAAAATAAAAAATTAAAAATAAAAATCGTTGATGGAAAACTAGTGTCAGAATTTATCTAATTTTCTACATGTTTTTGATAAAAAGTAATTGCTAACTCTTGAGTTTCAGATTGAATAGAACCTGGTCTTTCTTTTCTAATTTTTTCTATTGCATTTTCTGCTGAAAATTTCTTATACTTTACAAGGTAACACGCCAAAATAGTTCCTGCCCTTCCCATTCCTGCTGCACAGTGAACCATTACTGCTTGATTATCAGTAATATTTTCATGTATAAAATCAACTGCTAAATCTATTTTTTCCATATCAGGAGCTGTTAGATCTGGTGTTGGGACATGCAAGTATCCAATTTCATTTACCCATTCTTGAGGTAATGCATTTTCTGTCATAGTTACAATTGATTTTACCCCTTGTTTCAGAATCCAATCTAACTCATCAAAACTTGTTGGTATGCCAGAACCTGCAAGTTTTTCATCAATTAGCCAAGAGAAATTTGTAGGACGTTTAGTAATTTTTCCATGTACTTTTCTCCATACATTTCCTGGTTTACTCATAGATATTGATTGTAAATTCTATATTTTTAGGATTGCGAATGATACAGTCACCTTATATGCGAAATAAAGATAGTATGATGTCAGATGGGTAAGGAAGCTATTCTTTATGAAAAATTATCGGATAACAAGGTGAGGTGTACTGCATGTGCAAGATACTGTGAGATGGCCGAGGGACAAATTGGTTTGTGTGGAATCCGCGGGAATAATCATGGGAAATTAGACTTGTTTGTTTATGGCAAAGTTATTGCAGGCCATGTCGATCCAATCGAAAAAAAACCTGTTACACACTATCATCCAGGCTCAAAAGTATACTCAATTGCGACTACTGGCTGTAATTGGCTTTGTAAATACTGTCAAAATTATGATATTAGTCAAAGAAGAAAAGTCGAGGGAGTTGACATGACCCCAGAACAAGTTGTACAAACTGCATTAGATAATGGAGCAGACGGTATTGCATATACATACAATGAGCCATCAATTTTCATAGAATATGCCAGAGATTGTGGTGTAATTGCACATCAAAATGATCTTTACAATATTTTTGTTTCAAATGGATATGATACCCCAGAATCAGTAAAAATGATGGGAGAGTTTTTGGATTCTATTACAGTAGATTTCAAAGGTAGTGCTGAACCAGAATTTACAAGAAAATACATTGGAGTTCCTGATCCGAAACCAGTTTTTGACACTCTATTAGAAATTCGAGATAAAACAAAAATCCATGTAGAGATAACAGATTTGATCGTTCCAGAAGTTGGTGATAGTTTAGAGTATGCAGAAAAATTATGCAAATTTGTTTATGATGAATTTGGACCAGAGATGCCCATTCATTTTTTACGTTTTCATCCTGACTACAAAATGATGGAATTTGATTCTACTCCAGTCAAAACATTAGAAAAGCATCATGAGATTGCAAAAAAAATTGGATTAAAGTATGCATACATTGGAAATGTTCCTGGTCATCCACTAGAACACACCTATTGTCCTGAATGTAATAATATTGTAATTAAGAGATTTAGTTTTGATATAGAATCATGGCACCTTGATGATAATAACCAATGTGAATTTTGTGGAAATCAAATTCCAATTATAGGAAAACTATCAAAAAATTATAAAAAAAATAGATTTCATTTTGTTCAGTAATTAGCAATCGCTCTTACAGGAGATCCTGTAGCATTTTTTAGTTTAAGGGGTAGGATGATAAAATCAAAATTAAGTTTAGGAATTTTATTTAAATTTGAAAGATTTTCAACAATCAGAACGTTGTTTTTTGCCAATATTTTATGTGCTGAAAAATTTTTATCTGTTCCAAGATCTATGCTTGGTGAATCTATTCCTATCAAATTGATTTTTTTTGTGGCTAAATAATTAGCTGCAGATCTGGATAATCCAGGATTGTTTAAAAAATAATTTTTTTTTTCTAAATTTTTTTGCCATCCTGTAAAAAAAATTACTGAAGAAAAATTTTTTATTTTTCCATTTTTTTTTTCAAAATTAAGTAAATCTTTTTTTGTGATTTCTTGATTTTTTTCTTTTTTAATTTTGATTAATAATGCATTACCAATTAAACGAGTTAAAGGAATTTGATGGATTTTTTCTCCTTTTGTAGTAAAATGATAAGGTGCATCTATGTGCGTTCCAGTATGAGAGCTTAGAAATAACAATTCTAAATTGTATTGATCCTCTTTAATTGTAGACCATTTGAGAAATTGAGGGGAGGGAGAACCAGGAAAGCTGGGAATAGACGGAGAAATTGTTAATGTTAGATCTAGCTGTTTCACATCAATGAATCTCAATAGTAGTTAATCAGTTTTTGAGATCTATGAAAAGTTAAATACTCTTTATGAAAATCTGCAACATGCCTACAGCATATGTTTTATTGAATTCTGATTTAGGTTCAGACAGTACAATAATCAACGAAGTCAAACAAATTCTTCAAGAAGAAGATGTCCAGTACGAGGTTCAAGGTGTTTATGGAGTTTATGACATTGTTTTGAAGTTATCTTCTGATAATGCCGAAAAATTACGTGCAATCATTACAAATAAGATTAGAAAAATAGGTAAAGTACAATCAACTCTTACTATGATGGTTATAGAAGAGCAAGAAAATCTATAATTTCTTTATCGCATCTACCACTTGAAGTATTTGGGATTCTGTATTGAAAAGATGTGGTGATGCTCGAACAATCTTTTTTTCATAGATTTCCCTAACTGCCAGGATTATCCCTTGCTTTTCTAATTTTTCTACAACAAATTGTGGTTCATGTCCCTCAATAGTGAAAGATACTATGCTTGTGCGTTCTTTTGAATCATCTGGACCGTAAATGGTTATCTTAGAATTTTGTGATAATTCGTCTCTTAACATATCTGATAGATACTTGTTTTTTTTGTAGATGTTATCAATTCCGAAATTGTAAAGATATCTTGCTGAGGATTCCAAGCCAACAATTCCTACATAGTTCCTAAATCCAGTTTGAAATTTCTCAGGTAATTCCTTGAAAGCTAGTTTTGATTCTTCATATAACATGGCTGACTCACCACCAATAGTAATTGGTTCTAGTAACTCACTAGATTTTCTATTGCAGTAAAATAGTCCTGTTCCCATGGGGCCGCAAAGCCATTTTGAACCATTGAAGGCCATAAAGTCACATTTTAGATCTTTTACGCTAAGATTATCTATACATCCAACCGTTTGAGCACTGTCAACAAAGAAAGGAATTTTGTTATCTAGAATTTTTCCAACTTTTTCAATTGGCAAAATAGCTCCTGTGTTATACAATGCATGACTAAGTGAAACTAATTTTGTTTTGTCATTTACCAGTTTGTTAAAATCATCAAAGTTAAAGAATCCATTTTCATCTATAGGTAGATTTCTAATCTCTGTTTTATTTTCGAGACGAAGCCAAGGATATAGATTTGCATGATGTTCATGAGACATTCCACGAATAATAATATTAGAATCAGAATCAAAGGAAAGACCATTTGATACTATATTGATTCCATCAGTAGTACTTTGAGTTAAGATAATTTCATCAGGTTGAGAATGTATAATTTTTGCAATAATTTTTCTGGCACTTCTCAATTTTTCTGTGACTATAGGCTCAGATTCAATAGAATCAGGCCCTACAGAATTATATGAAATCAAAAATTCTCTCATCTCTTCAATACTTTCCTTAGGCATTATTGAGACAGAAGCATTGTTTAGATAGATTTTATCAATTGAGAAATCCTCAGAGATATCTTTTGAGTTGAAATTCATTATTATATCTGTAATTTGGTAAATTAGTGTTGGATAAAAATCCTAACCAAATTTTTGATAAAGATTTGTTACAAATCAAAAATGAATTTTCAGAAAAGAATTTTAACATTATTTTATCATCTAATACTTTTTTTAAAACTGAATTTTTGAATAAATTAATAGAATCAGTAGATTTTCCAGTTATTTTTTTAGATTTTGATTTATTGTATAGTGGATATGTAAATTCCGGTATGATTAGAAAAAATGAAAAATTAGAGATTTTGGTTTCTAATGGAACAACCTTCATTGATAATATTAAAGAGATAATCAGAAAAATTCAAAATGAAAAAAGCCTAATAATCTTAGATACCATAAATGGACTTTACAACATGTTTGATGAGTTAGAATATGTAAGATTTATCAACTCAGCAATAATGTTACTGTCTTCAGTGGCCAAATATTCAAATTCTCTTATTGTGATAACGGCTATGATTAGAAAAAATGAAAGTAATGATTACATTCTTTCTCCAACAGGTAGACACTTGGTTAGATCAAAAAATGTTGGTTTCTACGACCTAATTACATCTGAATCGGGTTTAATTCTCAATGTTCTAGATAAGAGTGAAAAAAATGCTAGATCTTTTAAAATTATGAAATAATCATAATACTGCGATCAATTTTTCAAACGGCGTTATAAAATTTGAAACGGTGTTATAATCCAATTTTTCTTGGTAAATTATATAAAGATCAAAAGCTGAAAAATTTCTGTAATGCCAGTAGGAATTATTCCCGACATCAGCGAACAAATGTGTATCGGATGTGCACTATGTGTAGAAATCTGTACAACACTTGGTCCAGATGTCCTTAGAGTAAAACCAGTTGAAGGCTGGAAGAGAGGTAAAGCATTTGTCTTTTACCCAGAAAGATGTATTTCTGATGGTGCATGCATCGGTGTATGCCCAACAAAAGCAATCTTTTGGATGAGACCAATGGACTTTACTGTTGGACAACCAGTTCCACTCCACAAAGATTCAGTCTTCGTAAAAGGTTGGACCGAACTAGTAGACTAGTCGAATTCAATCATTTTCAATTTATTTTTATATTTTTAAAATTACACCGCGCTTGATTTCCCTTCAGGGATTTTAGGTGATCGTTTCAACCAGATTATAATTCCAATAAACATAGCGGCAGGAATTAAAATGATTGCCATGGCCATTTCATAATAGAATGTGAGTCTTTGTGCAGGTTTTACATGATAAGCTTCATGAGTAGTTTTTTCTGGATTGTCATAAACTACACCTGTAAAATCAACTGACCTTTGTGCTTTGTTCTCAATTACTCCTGATACGGTCACACTTTCTTCTGCTAAAATAGAAGAAGTTTGAATTCCCTCAACTCTAACAATTATTGAACCAGACTCATCAAAAACAAAATTACGGTAATCTCCACCAATTTGGTTTAATCCTTCATCTCGAAAAATTTCTTTTCCATTTTGAAAAATTATAAAATTATACTTCATATTTGCTAAGTTAGAATTTGTTGATGGATCATAAAATTGATAAACAAATTGAATTTTTTCGTGTGTTTTAATGACTGGTGGATCCCAAGAAAGATTAACTTCTATTTTTCTATCTGGAGTGTATTGTAAAAGTGGGAACTCTAATTTTTGCCCAGTTGCATCATGAGGATAGTCAGGTATTTCTGTTTCAACAATTACTATACCTTCCATCCAGGGATGAATTGTGCAGTAATATGAGAAAGTTCCAGATTCATCAAAAGTAAAAGACCATGATTCGCCTGGCATGAATCGGTTACTATCAAAATATTCATCAGGAGTTCCGAAATTATCACTCATCCAACCAAATCGTCCAGATCCTTCCCCACTCGTAACTGTATGACCTTCTCTATCATCATTATACCAAGTGATTGAATCTCCAACCGTTATTGAGATAACAGGTGGAGAATACCAAACTTCAGCAGGCGTGTTTAATTCAGGGTTATAAGCGCCATAAGGGATGTCTACTATGTAATCATCTGCATATGCTGTTGAAAATAAGGAAGTTATTCCTATTGAAAAAATTATAGTCCAAAGATGCAACATACCGTAATTTTCTCTTTTAATCTGATATAAGGATAAGCAGATTTTCTTTGTTGATTTTCAGAAATGATAACTAGAAATTATCCAAAGATATTTTTAAATCGCAATTTTCCTTGGAAATTGCATGAAACGAATAGAAACTGTTGTTCAAAGTGAGATCTCAAGAAAAGTAGTAAAAGCAATTAGAGATACCGGTGTAGGTGGGGTGACTCTCATTGAATCATTAGGGCAGGGTGCAGGAGACAGACCAGAAATTGGTGGAAAACAAATTGAATTTAATTCTACAGATGTGATTATTACAGTAGTAAACGATTCTGAGGTAGATTCTGTAGTTTCAGTGATAATGAATACTGCCCATACGGGTCAAAAAGGAGACGGTAAGATATTTGTCACAGATGTAGAAGAATCCTTTGATATTTCTACAAAACAGAAATCAACTGAAAAAATTTAGTTATTGACTATGAATTATCTTTCTTTTTTAGATTTCTTGTAACAACATAACCTATGAAACCATGTTCGGGGGATACGATTTCGCTTGAGATTTTCTTAAAGTTATAATTTTCTAGATTTTTCGCATTTTCGTAAAATTCTTCTCCTATTATCAACCCATTTGCAGGTGCAGTTCTGTTTATTTTTGCGCATCTATTAACAGTAGTTCCAAAGATATCATTAACTGATGATGTTGAAGTTCTTGCTATTCTTACTATTCCAAAAGTAGCACTAGTTCTAAAATTAACAGAAGGTAAACCCTCTTTGTTTAATTGTTTAACGATATCCTTGTGGGATTCTCCTAAAGTTAAACAACAATTAAGACATTTTTTTATTGTAAGTTCTTTTTCTGCGTGAAGAACTGGAAAATAAAATAATAAAGCATCTCCAATATTTTTTACAATTATACCCCCAAAATTTCGAACAGTAAGGGCAACGGAGTTTAAGAAAATCTTATAAAATTCACTAGCCTGCGCATCAGATAGTTGAGAAGTAATTTTTGTTGAATTTATCATATCTACCATACAAACACAGTATTTTTCGCTGTAATCTGAAAATTGTAGGAGGATGTCTTCTTGTTGTTTAATTACGTCTTCTTTTTCTTTGATTTCAATTAAAGAGTCTTGGAGTTTTTGAGCCATTGAATCAAATGCATGCGATAGTTCGCCTATTTCATCTCTAGTTGTGATTTTTGTTCTGACTTCAAAATTACCATCTGCGATTGTGTTTGCTGCATTTTTTAGTTTAATTAATGGCTTTGAGAAGTTTCTGGAGATGATAAAAGCAATGATTGCCATACCAGTGGTGATTAAGAGACCGGTTTCGAATATTCGTTCTTGTAGAATAAGAATTGGTTGGATTGTTTCAGCTTCATCGATTTCTGCTAATAATACAAATCCTAAATCATTTGCACAGTAAGTTGATCCGTAAATTGGAATTCCCCTATAGTCTGGATAAAGTCCCTCGTGGTTGAGTTCTTCATTAAAGCACTTTTGAACGCCAAGAGTATCTACTTTTTGTTGGAAGATGGTATTTTCAATAAATCTAGATTCAGAGAGCATTAAGAAGTCTCTATTTACAATGTAGATTTCTCCAGATTCTCCTAGTCCACTCCTATTTAGTAAGATACTATCAATAGCAGCGGTTCTCATTCTCGATATTACTACTCCGATTGCTTCATCTCCAAGTTTACTATCTTTTGCAAAAATAGGAGATACGACAATCATTTTTTTATTATTTTGAAAAGGTTCAAATTCTACCAATGAAGATTTTATCCCTTTTTCAAATAAGGGATCATTGATAAAATTATTTTTTTCAATTCTTCCCAGAGAAAATAAGACGTCTCCATTTTTTCCAATTATTTGTACATCCTCAAAACCTATAGAAAATCCAATTAAAGTTTGAAATGCTTGGATTTGTGTTAAAAAGTCTCTTCGTTTTTCTTCAATTTTTTTCTTAACTTCATCATCTGGTGTTTGATTTAATTCATTTACGAGAATTTGGATCATTGGATCGGTAGAGATAATTTGGTTCTGCTCAATACGTGATTCTAATAACAGTCTGATTGTATCTCCTCGTATGGATGATTCTCCAAACAATTGTTCTCCTGTTCTTTCTTTTAAAATCTGTTCAGCATAATTAAAACTCAAAAAGGCAGTAATTGATAATGCAATGATTGAAACAAGCATTACCAAAATAATTAATTTTTTATCAATAGCAAAAGATATTGCCAATTCACTTCTTGTAGTATTTTATATGAATATCAAGTCTTTGATTTGAGGAATAACTGACTTAATGCAAATTTATACAATTATTTAGGCACGGTAGAGAATTTTAAGGCTAGAAACCTATCTTCCATCTAGATTTCGAAGGTTTTTTGTCTAAATTTTCCAGCATCTGGTATGTAATGGTAAATCCTTTTCCTACCATTGTATCGTCTTTGTTGTAATTGCTTTTGTTTGGGACAAATTCATCTGCCAAATCTTTTATTTTTTTAGTTTTGATATCAAACAATCTAATTTCTTTACCATCTTCTAATCTGATTTTTGTATCATTACTAATTCCTTGTACAGAAAAACTTTCAAAAAATCTAAGGATTCCATCTTTTTTCAATTCTATTATAACATCATATGTTACTTTACTGCCATATAGTAAAATCTCTCTGCCTTTTAGATGTACATCATCTTCAAGGTTCAGTGCTATGATTGTATCTGCTTCGAGGTATACGGTATTGACTGCATTTTCTGCAATGATTTTGCCCCTAGGAGCATAAATTTGTGTTCTGTGCTCTAGAGTTTGATATACTCCAACTCTACCACTAGGATCTTGAACCTTGTATTTTCTACCAAAAACATTTCCTACAACAGCATTTCCATTATCGATTTGAATTCTAGCTCCATTTTCAATTCTGTATTTGTTTTCAATAGGATCTACAAATTTGAAATCTCCTTTTGTGAGATGGATGTTTGTTCTAAATTCTTCAGTCCATGAAGGACTGGTGATGTTTCCTTGCATTATGACTGGTCCATCATAAGTCAAGTCTCCAGCCATGAAATTTCCCTTAATTGAGAGAGCACCATTGGCTTTTCTTTCTAGTTCAATTTCTCCAAGAGTTTTAGATCCAAATAATCTAGTAGCAGTAGAATTAGATCTGTTTAATGCTGCAGCCCATTCTTGAGCTGTTTTCATTTCCTTTGATAATTCTTGGCCTAAAATACGGTTTTTTCTTCTTATGTCTTCTTCAGAATCGCCAGTAAATACTCTTGAATTTCGTAATTTTTCTACATCAGTATCAGGGTATTTTTTCCCGATTTTTAGATCCTCGTAAGCCTGTTTGATTTTAATAAATTGTTCATTATCTCCTCCTTTGTCTGAGTGAAATTGAAGGGCTAATCTCCTAAAGCCATCACGAATTTCTTTTTCGGTGGATCCTTCCACAATCCCAAGTATATCGTAATTACTTTCTACCATGTATATCACAGATTTTTATTTAATCTAATCATAATCTATACTTCTATGTTATTGATATACAAAATATGAAGTATGTCGAATAAAAAGAATTTTTTATTTGAAAACTAGTGATAATAAATTCCTAGAAAAATGGTGGGATATCCCACAATGTCTATTTTACCACTAAAACAGGAATCTTTGTTTTATGCATTACATAGTTTGAGGTACTTCCAAGGAAGGTCTCTTTTGCACCGCCCATTCCTCTTGCCCCAATCACTATCATGTCATATTTTCCCTTTTGAGCAAACTTGACAATTTCTGAGCCAGTATGACCGCCTCCAGTCTTGTACTTGAATGAAGCTCCTGCTTTTTGAGCTCGCTTCATTGCAGGCCCAATTGCCTTGACAGCTTTTTCTTGGGCTTCATTTTTCATTTTTTGGGTGTATTTTACACCGGCAAGAAGCGGCAAATGAAATACATAAAATCCAGTTATTTCGGCATTACTTTCCCTTGCAATCTCGATTGCCCTATCTAGGCCTCTTGTTGCATTGCTTGATCCATCAATTGGAACAAGTATTTTTTTGAATTTTGCCATGATTGCTCTATTAATTTTTCAAATATATAAAAAGACTATGATTGGAGTTTTAAAAAAATCTGATTTATCTGGACTAGTTGTTTTGGTTTACAAAGTCTACTATGGACATTATTTTCCCCATTTCAACTAAATGACCATAGCTTTTTCCTTTACTTGATTTTAACGGACTGTTTCCAACACTAATGAAAAGTAAGTTCCCTCCATCAAGAGGTATTGTTATTCTCTTGATTTTTTCATATGCTGCAATTGTGTATAATCCTCTACCTACAATGTTTGTTACTTTGACTCTTTCTTGCCAAGCACCAACTGCCCTTAGAAGAGTTTTTTTTGTATCTGCAAATGGAACAATGTTTTTAACTCCAGTTCTTTGACTGTGCCATAAAATTTCTCCTTTGGAGTTACAAATAGCGGCAAATCTCACATCTTTATTGAAATCCATTAACATGTTGAGAAGTTGTTCATGCTTTTCCAATGTATTGTATTGCCGAAAGTAGATAATAAATAATTCTAAATTGTCAAGATTCTAAATTACATGTAATATTTCCAAGCCTGCATGTAAATTTTGGAGTAAAAAATTGATAATACAATCCACTTGCTTTATGTACTAATATCATAATTGAATAACTATTGGAATATGGTGCGATAGAATTCAACAAATCTTTGAAATACCTACAAATTATTCATACAATGAAAAATCTGGGTTTGATAAAGAACAAATCAAAATTGCATCTATTTGTAAAATAGGTGCAATTCATGGATAACATTGAACAAGATAAATCTAAAAGCCTTCTTCAGGAAGTAAAAGAACTTGGGTTAATTGATGCTCAAAACACCATAGATTGCTCAAATTGCAGGGTAGTTTTTCCAAAAGAGTATGAAAAATGCCCTCAATGCAACACCATTCAAATTCCTGAACCCTGGTAATCTCTACAACCTTCATTGCATGTTAAATTTTTAACATTTATCTAAAATTGCAGAAGTTTTTTTCCTTCTTTTCTTAATTGCAAATATTGGTATTCCTATAATTGTCATCAACACCAAAAAGAAAATAATAATAGACCAGTAATCATTTACAAATAATTTTGTGTCAAACCATGCCTTAGGCAATATTGTAAAAAAATCTCCTCCTGAAAAATCCTCTATAGTGCCTATCGCCAGACTATATTTTCCAGCCTGATTTTTTTCATCTACTATTACGATATGGTATTGACCATCAGAGGGAATTGTTGTTTTAACCTCTTGTCTCTCCCAATATGTTACCTGCCCAAATGGCTCGTAGAATTCTTTTCCTGGAAATGTTCCTTCGTAAAGAAATTTTTCTGCAGAAGCTTGATTTTCAAAAGATACCTTATCATTTTCCATCGTCTGAGGATTAACCAAAATAAGAGTTGGCGAATACTCTTCCAGCCCTGATATTTTTGGAATGACTATGCTTGCATAAAATGAATCTCCTTGTTTTGCATCAAACGAATAAAATTTTGCCTCACCCATACCTAGATTTTCATAAATGGCCCATGAAATTTTGTGATCTGGAATCGCTAGAGCTGTTTCAAAACTACGATGTGTATCATCATGAGAGATTAATTTGTGCCCATATGCCGGACTACTAACAAGGAAAACAAGAACAATTATCATAATTACAGCTTTTCCCATACAACAATTTTTGACTTTTTACTATTTTAACCAACAACAAGAATTTATCTAGTTAGCACTAGTTGGGAACTTCAACACTATTAAAATATGAAAACCACAAAAATACAATATGAGTCTAATCACTATTCAAAAATGCAAAAATTGCGGTAAACATTTTCATGATTGGTCATGTGATTATTGTTACTCAAAATATGTGGCCAGAGTTTGTGGAGGTAAGGAAATTTGCAAAAATTAGAAAATGCAAAAATCGATGAGTTAATTTCTGATAAAAAAATTCCAATAAGACTCGCGTATCTAAAACCTAGCGGTGTACCATCTGTTCTGTCATTATGGTATGTTGAAATTGGCGGTAAACTTTTCTGTGCCACACAGAAAAGTGCAAAAATAGTATCTTATTTACAAAACAACCCCTCATGTGGTTTTGAAATAGCAGGAGACAAACCCCCTTACAAAGGAGCACGAGGGGAGGGTAAAGCACGAATTGTTGAAGAAAGAGGAAATGAAATTTTGCAACTTCTTATTGACAAATATTTGGGGAAAAAAGATTCCACACTTTCAAAATTCTTAAAAATTAAATCGAAATCAGAAGTTGCAATCGAAATTACGCCTAAAAAAATCTTCCACTATGACTATACCAACCGTATGAAAGATATTTGAAATAAATGATGAACTACCTTTTCTCAGAAATAGGATCATAAACATGTTGAAAGGAAAAAGGAACCTAGATGGCAATCAGTAAGAAATCATCCTATCGTAAAATTTTTAGGTACTGAGACTTTTAATTGCTAAAAACATACTTCTAGTGCTAAATTCAATTATTCTATATTATGGTTATATCTTAAAACATCAAAAGTACCTCATGACAGATATAATTTGGGGACATGGTTCACAAACTCTTTCACAGGATTCATTTATTCTCAATGTTACCCATAGAAAAAATGGAAACAAGATGACTTACTCAGACTCTGAAAAAATTAGAATAACGTCTGCTGACCTACCTGGATTTCCGCACGAACAAAAAGATTGGACCTCTGAAACCCTTTCAGATTGCATAAAAGATGCCTTTCTAAAATGTGAGATAGATGTACGTGATGACGGAGGAGTTCTTCTGGCCAAAGTTTCACATTCTGGTGTTGGTGGGTATTAGTGTGGGAACCTCTAATTGTAAACAAACCTGATTGGAACAAGATTGATTATGACTCTTTAATCTTCGGCAAGGTGCCTGCAATAATTTTAAAGCAATTTTATGAAAAAGAGTATTGTAAATTTATCTCTGATAGAATTCTTAGTATGCCTGAAAATAATTTCCAAAATGAAAAGTTAACTCATATCGGCCCATTTCTAATGTCGTATACAACAAAAAAAAGAGAATATTTTGAACAGGTAAAAATTGCCAACTCAAAGTTTGATTTTATTTTTGGTTCATCTCAAATTCCGACAAATAAGATTTTTAAAATGCTCAAGGTCGTTTTCCCTGAATCTGAAATCACATTAGCCCATGAATCAGGTGATGAATTCTCTCCATTCATCATTCGTATTCATGAAATGGGGAAATCGATTCCCCTTCACAAAGATCATGTGAACTATGAAGGAAAAGAATACTCTATTGCAAACCTTGATGGCCAGCTCTCTTGCGTTCTACACCTACAAAAATCCGAAGCAGGTGGTGATTTGATAGTCTATCGAAGAAATTGGATGAGATCTGATGAAAAATTCCGTAAAATAGACTTTGGATATTCTTCAGAATTGACTTCTTCAGAAGAATCTTGCAAAATCACAAATATTGAGGAGGGGGATTTGGTGCTAATCAATCCTTTAAAGTATCATGAAGTAACAAAAATTCAAGGGCCATCCTCCAGAATCACATTAGGGATGTTTTTGGGTTTTTCAAACCATAACCAAAAAATTATCTCCTGGGCTTGAAAATTAAAAAAATTAATAATTAAAAACTTATGACTTTTTTAAAAAAATCACCTAAAATGAAAAAGATGTGAAAATTAGAAAATGTGGTATAGGGGTAAAAATACCCCTAGTGGAAAAACTTCTACTTTTAATTATGTGTAGGTTTTGCTTCTCCTGTAACTTCGACAATATCAGGATCTGAACATACAGATTCGACAGTTCCAATATTCATCAGTCCTGAGAAAATTACTCCGTCTCCCCATCTGCTTGTAGTTACTTCAAATGGATAGGTGTCTCTACCTTCTTCTTGTTTTTGATGTAGGTTGACGCCTTCTTTGTATTTGACATAGAGATTCACGTGAGGAATATCTGGGCCAGGGTATTTTTTTAGATTAACCTGAAACATCATCACACGTATGAGAAGCTCAGGATCAACTACTGGCATTGTATTTACAACGTCCTGAAAGAATTGATAAAAATATGGTTCTAACTTTGGAGGTTGTGTTTCTATTTTTTGTACTAGTGCTGTCATGATTGCATTTACGCTGTAATAATATTTAACTAGTGATAAAAATGGTAACTAGTGCTAATGCTCCTTTCTCTCAATCACAAGTAATTCTTTTACTCTGTTTCTAATGGTTACTGCGCTAATTCCAGCTGCTATTGAAATTCGTGTCTGCGGAATTTTCTCATGATTTTTTTTAACAGCCAAATACACAGCGGCTGCTGCCATAGACATTGGATTTTTACCTTCGGTAATTCCCTTTTCGTTACCTAACTTCAGAATTTCTCGGGCATATGATTTTGATTTTTCTGAAATCCTAACTTCATTTGAAATTCTTGAGACAAATTCGCTCGGATTGTAGGCCTTGGTATATGCTCCTAATTCTCTTGTAAGGAAACGATATGCTCGTTGCACTGCCTTCTTTTTCACTCCTGCGGCAACAGCAATATCTGTAAGCGTTCGCGGCGTATCTGTCATCCTGCATGCCAAATAAACGGATGCGCATAAAATAACCTGAGTTGAACGTCCCGGTAAGAGTTTTTTTTGATGAGCTTTTCTAAAAATATATGCCGTTTTCTCTACCACATGATCTGGCAAAGCCAATTTAGATCTTATTCCATCTAGTAGTGTAAATGCACTAACAAATGATTGATTTGTAATGGCATGTCTGCTATTCCTGTCCC
This sequence comes from Nitrosopumilaceae archaeon, assembly GCA_049414205.1. Classification (GTDB taxonomy): domain Archaea; phylum Thermoproteota; class Nitrososphaeria; order Nitrososphaerales; family Nitrosopumilaceae; genus Nitrosomaritimum. The sequence continues at coordinate 24,479 of JBMSGE010000002.1, read as the reverse complement.
ACATTCTTAATCGATAAAAGGATCTTTTATTGTCTACAGAAAGAGATTTTCCAGAAGAATCCTTGTCTTGAGATTCGATTATGGTGGACAATCCCATGTCTGCCATTTTTAATGAAATTTGTTGTCCCGTTCTTACCATTCCTTGATACTCGTTATTGGCATGACCTGTAGTTTCTTGACCTATGACAACATTTTTCTCTGATATTACTACTCCACAATGCCCACATGAAATTTCACCTGTGACAAAATCTGTAATTACCAAACCATGTTTGCAAATCTTTTTTTGACTTTTTTTGCTCATGCTCTATTATGGTGTTTACAAAATTTATACAAAGACCAATAACTTTTCTAGTGTTAAATTCTATTTTTAAAATCCAAACAATTTTTTACAACAGTAAGAAAATAGATTAAAATTTTTTAATAATTAAAACTCACACTAACATTAATTTTGCAGTTGCAAAATAATTCAAATCTAATCGTTAATATGTTGTTTTTCAAAAATTGGCACTAGTACAAAATTTATCACTAGGTTAAATATTATGCTAACAAACAGACTTTATGACTGAAGAACAAGAATGGGCTAATTTGCTAGCAGAAGTTTTTGACAAACTGACCCAAAAACATGCCTCCATCACTTATGCGTTTGATGATTTGGAAATGAAAGGCAAGGTTGAAAAAGGTGGCAAAATAGTTCCCACAGGAACAGTTTCCTTAAATGGAAAACTGACAATTACTGCAAAGTAGGTAGGATGAGAATGGAAAAAAACCTCTCCGCCAATTTTTTAACTTATTTAGAAAAAGGTGCTGTACAAATTTCTACAAATAATACTCCGTCTATTAATTTTCAAACTCTGGGAAATTCCAGAATTCTTGATATACTCGAAATTCCAATCACACTTTCTAAAAAACCTGGATTGATAAAGCAACTTTCTCAAGCCAAAAATCTTGCCAAAAATCTTAGCCAACAAAACATTACTATGGAAATAAGATTCAGGGGTGACACTGTACTAAAATTGGGAAAAGATGCTAATCCAAAATTAGCAAAAATTGTAACTCTTAGCAACCATATTGAAATTACTGATGTCAAAAAATTAAAAAAACTAAGTGAACAAATTTAGATTATTAAAAATTAAAAAATTTTGTATTTTTGTTTTTATTCAAAAGTATTTGCAAAGTCTACTATGGACATTATTTTTCCCATTTCTACTAATTTCCCATAGCTTTTTGTTTTACTCTTTTTTAGAGGCTCGTTATCTACACTGATGAATAGCAGATGAAATGCATCAATTGGTATTGATATTCTCTTTATCTTTTCAAAGGATGTAATGTTATACATTCCTCTTCCTATGTTGCTGCTATCTTCTAGTTTGCATCTCTCTACCCAATCGGATGCTTCTCGTTTGAGAGCTTTTTTGGTTTCAGAAAGTGGAATTTTTAAAGTAACATCTTTTCTTTTAGAATTCCAAAGAATGTCCCCTGCAGTATCGCTTATCACTGCCAACCTTATGGAACTATTAAAATCCATTATCATGTTTAACATTTTTTCATATCGAGACATTACCTATCTAATAGAATTATTGCATAAAAACAATTTCGTCGAAGCAAGATCTAGATTTTAAAAGATTTCCTTAAATGTTATCATGAAAATAACAAAGTATGTCCTCTCCTTATTCTGGTTTTGTTGGAAAGGTATGGGAAGAATTTCCTCAACTCGCTGAATGGCATAACTTAGATGAATCTAAACTCCCTCTTTGGAAATTTGATGATTTCATTGAAAAGGGATATCATAATTTTCATGCAGATAGAAAACCTCTGTACCATCTTAGCACTCTAATAGAAAAATATGCCAAAGAAAATGGAGAGCCATTGCTTGCAACTTTTGAAGAAATAGCGAGGTACAAATTTGTAGAAAAAAGATACCAACAAATGGTCGAAAAAATTCCTAAAATTTGGGTTATTGCCAATTTTGGTAAAACCACAATAGAAACACCTTCTAAAATTGAGATAATTAACTGCAAAAACACTGATCTCGTAAATGTGTGGAGTGTAATTACAAGAGGTCCTTATGGTCCCTTTGGACTAATTGCCGAAGAATTTGAGGACGGAAAATTTAGGGGATTTTTTACACTTAACCCATCTGTATGCAGATTTTCTCTTCAATTAATGGGAAAAACTTTGAAGAAAAAATTCAATATACAATAATTATAATTGTAGTTTATTACCAATTCTAAGTTAAATCCTATTTTTGTTTATTTTTCAAATACCACTTTTCAACTGAATCTATACATTTTTTGAATTCATTATTTTCAGAAATAATTGTAGGTTGGTATGATTTTTTACAATATTCCAAACCTGATTTGTAGGTTTGATGAATATTTTCCTCATCAGTTAATGTATCGTCCCTTAACAATGGAAATGTTTGCGACTCTATGGTATTTACAATGAATATCACTGATAAACATAATGGAATTCCAACCATGAGAAAAGGAATAATTTTTTTCATAAGTTATATTTGTACAAATTATCTAAATAGGATTCTTTAATTAGAAAAGTAAAAACATTTAGTTAATTTCCAATTCATATTTTTGAAAAATTAGCACTATAAATTTTAGTTGGCATTAGTTAAATATCATTTTAGCCAAGTAAGTCTATGAATTTACAATACTCGAACAGAAGAGACCTTGAGGCCGAATGTCCTAAATGTCGACGCAAGGCATTAGTCCTAGTAACTGCCACTGGGGGGAAAAAATCAAAAGATTTCTTGGCATGTACTAGATGCAAAGTCTACATGTTTGTTGATGAATTCAAGGAAAAATTGTTCACAGTGTGATGGTAAATGGTGTTTTCTAGTATGGTGAGGATAAAATGCCTCACATAGTTCTAAATGGGGATGTGGATCTTGAGAAAATCCAAGGTCAATTTCAAGTCATACTTAAAAAAAATCCTTGTATAATACGGCTCAAAGAAATGTATGTTAGCTCGTCTAAGAAAAATGCACTAGTTCACACTCTTGTAATTGATCAAGAAAGCCAAGAGTTTTTCATTGAAGTATTGGCAAGTAAGGGCAAAACAACAATAAGGTTGTACCCATTAACCGATCCGAAAAAAACTGATTCAGTGAAAATAAGCATGGTACTTTTATGTGATTTCATTAAAAAACTGTATCCTGATTTACCTATTGGGAAAACCAATTTACAAGATTATTTGTCAAAGGTCTCAATATCATGCTAATTCTTAAAATATCTAGAAACACTCATGTTGATAGAAAAAAAATTTTTGAGATTAGTACGGATATTGAAAATTTTTCAAATTTGATGCCTAATTATTTTCGCTCTTTGCGCATAACCAAAATTATAAATTCAGAAATTTTTGTTGATGAAGATCTTTCATTTTTGGGAACTTCTCTAAGGGTTCAAACTAAACATAAAATTTCAAAGCCAAATATTCACGAAATTAATATTTTGTCTGGACCTCTTACTGGCTCATCTTTTCTTGAATGTTATGAAGAATTAGATGATGGAACAAAAGTGGAAATAAAAGTACAGTTAAAGTTTAACGGATTCTTTAAACTTCTTTATCCTGCAAAATTCTTTATTGAAAAAAAAATAAACAAAATCATGGATGAATTTATTCATAGTTGTGAGGTAAATCAAAATGCTGTTGTTTAGATTGCCGTTGGCACTATAAGATGATAATGCTAACTGCATATATACAAAAACCTCCTATACTGTATATTGAAAAATAACGTCGCCATAATTGGTGCAGGTGTGGGTGGATTAACCTTGGGTGCCCTTTTAACAAAACAAAAAATATCGACTGAGATATATGAAAAATATGGCAAGGTGGGTGGTAGAACTGCCTCCATCTACTATAAGGGGCATCTGCTAGATAATGGATTTCATATTATGCCATTTTACACACAATCTGCAATTTACAAAATTTTGAAAAGAATTGGTATTGAATCGCACTTGAAATTAGAAAAAGTTGACGATATAGCCTTTTTTTCAGGAGATAAATTTCATCTTTATCCAAAGGGGATTCTTGATTTATTGAAATTATCTATGGTTCCTTTCAAAAGTAGACTATCTTTATTAAAAATCCTAATACCCTTGGCCTTTTCTTCTATGGAAAAGACAGAATCATGGGATGATACTTCTCTTTTGGATATTACGAAAAATCTAGATGAGAAAACAAATGCTTTTTTCGAGGCTGTATGTATGCTGGCCTTTGCAGATTCGGCAAAAAATATCTCTTTAGGTGAATTCACACGAACAATAATTCGAGCAAACCCATTCAAAGGGGGAACTAGTGAGTTTGCATATCCTGCTGAAGGTGGATATGACAAGATTTCTAAAATTTTGAAAGACTATATTGAAATAAACAAAAACAAAGTATTCTTAAAAAATTCAATTAAAAGAATAATAGTTCAAGATGGACGTGTAACGGGATTAATTGATCAGCATGGAAATTTCCACAAGCATGATTGTGTTGTTATTTCTTATCCTGCATATCATGCAATAAATCAATTGTTTGACAAGAAAGTTTTTGATCAAAAATTCATTCAAAAGGTCAATACCCTTAATGATACTACCGCTGTAATAGAAGTTCATTTTGCACTATCTAAAAAATTGGATAAAAGACATGTTGTATTTCCAGTTGGAAAACATTACACTGCTAAGGGAATTTTCTTTATATCTAATATGACTCCAAAAGTCTCTCCTCGAGGAGAACACCTCATAATTGCTGGAACTCCTGTCCCACCAGATCATGTAAAAAATGTACAAAAAATCAAGGAAACTGTAGAAAAAATGAAAAATGAAATCAATCACATCTATCCTGATTTTGAAAAGTCCCTGTTATGGGAAAGACCTATGGCTTGGAGTTTAGTGGAATCTGTTGTAAAAAAACCTGGCAAAGTATGGAAATCCAAAATGCCTCATCAAGTAAAAGGTGTTGATGGACTTTTCTTTATTGGGGATTCTACTGTGAGTTATGGGATAGGGACAGATTCGGCTGCTCACAGCTCGCTTTTATGCTATCCAAAGATTATGGAATACTTGCAAAAACAAAAATTTGTAATCTCTACAGTTTAGGTCAAGCAGCTTTTATTATTCTCGGAATCTGCTCCAATGAAATATCCTTCAACACAGTGGCATTGAACTTTGGTGTTTTTTCATTTTCTAAAGCAAAACCTCCAACAAAAATTGGAACGTCAAAAGAATCAGAAATTTTCTTTACAAGACGCTGACCAGGTTTAATATTATCATCCAATGTGATTGATACAAAAATAACATCAGGTTTGGTTGTTTCGACAAAGCTAACTATCGATTCATTTGGAGCTCCATTTGCAAGATTGTATACTTTGAAACCTTTTGAACTAAGAAAAGTTTCCAAAACATCACACCCTAAGCGATGTTCCTCTCCTTGAGGAATGCAAATTAGAACCTTCTTCTTACTTGACTCACCTTGATTCCTGTCCATTATTATTTTCACTAATCCTTGCGCCACGTTTGATGCTACATGTTCTGTTGCTATACTGATTTTGTTATTTGCCCAATCATCCCCAATTTTATGCATCACTGATCTTAAGATCTTGTCAAAAAAGTCGGCTGTACTGAATAGTTTCTCGTAATCTTCAAAAATTTTTAAAGAAGCTTTGATGTCTCCTTGGGTGAATTTTTTATATAGTATATCTTGAGTTTTTTTCCTTGCCTCCTCTCTTTTTTTCATATCTTCGGGATTGTAAGCTGACAAAAATGATATGATTTTGGGATCATTCCTATAATCAGGAGGAATGTCGTCTTTAACTACTGAAGAGGCCTTTCCTAGATACTTTACAATTTCCTGCCTAGATGTGTTTTTTTGTTTATCCCAGACACTTTTTACGAGGTATAGGTACTGATCTCCTTTGATCTTTTTTGCTCTAATGTATACCAAGCCATTTCTCCTTTTTAGTATCTTGTATTTAATAAATGCCAATAAAGAAACCTAGTGCTAATTTGTTTACAATCTTATCAGCATCGTCTATCTAAACCACTCCTCTATCTTCATATTAGCACTAGAGAGAAAATTTACCACCAGTTTAAATAAAATAAAAACAACACTACTATCATGAAAACACATGATAACATAATTGAAAAACAAGACGATAACAAACAAACACTGACCAAAACTCAAAATTTTGAATTTGTGGGAGGTGAAATTTTTGGATAAAACGATAGTAACAGCTGGTGGTGTAATTACCGCATTAGGCGCAGGATTTGCAATTGCTGGAGAATTGGATTATACCTTACATTCTGCATATGGAATGGGAGGCATATTCTGGACGGCCATAGGCGCAGCAACAATTGGATTTGGACTCAAAGTAAAACGAGAGAGAAAACGAGAAAAACCAACTAGAGTGGGTGCAATTTAAATTGAAACAAGAAATTGAGAAGGTAGCGTCTATGCAAAAAAGCCCTTACTCTATAATGGTCACAGGCGCTACCGGTTTTATTGGATCTCGCTTACTTGATTCTCTTGTTAAAAGAGGCTATTCTGTAAAAGGAATGTCTAGAAAAGAAATAGGTGACAGACCTCAAATTAAATTTGTAAAAACTGATGTTTTTGATTTGGAAGAATTAACAAATTCCTTAAGAGGGATAGAAACTGCATACTACCTTCTACACTCTATGGAAGGAAGCAAAGAAAAATGGAAAGATTTTGCCGCAAGAGAAAAAATTCAGGCAGAAAATTTCTTAAATGCAGCTACCAAAGCAGGTGTTAAACGAATAATCTATCTTGGAGGCTTAGTCAATACTGATCATGAACTTTCTCCACATATGAAAAGTAGAAAAGAAGTAGGGGAGATTCTGTCCTCTGGAAGGATTCCTGTTACAGAACTTAGAGCTTCATTGATAATTGGTGCAGAGGGTGGATCTTATGCAATGTTACGATACCTTGTAGAACGATTACGATTTATGGTCTGTCCTTCCTGGGTAAAATCTCTCGCACAACCAATTGCAGTGGATGATGTGGTAGAATATCTTGTGGGGTGCATGGAACATGAAGAAACATCAGGGAAAATATATGATATTGGCGGTCCTGATAAAATGACCTATGAGGAATTAATGCGGGTTTACTCTGCATATCTAAACAAAAATTTGTTTATTTTACAAATCCCATTTTTAACAACTAGATTGTCGTCTTATTGGGTGGATCTTATCACTCCGGTTAAAGCTTCGCTTGCAAGACCTCTGATTGACAGCTTAGTACATGACACTGTAGTACAAAACGATGAGATTCAAAAAATAATTCCATTACATCTAAAATCCGTAAGAGATGCAATTGATATTGCAACTAAAGAAATACAAAAAAATCCGCCTAATCATAATAAAAAAGAAGAGAAAACTGGATTTAAAATAAACCAAAAAATTCTCATGGTGAGTCTTTTTGCATATGCTATTTGTGGCTCTACTTACTATTGGCTTGATAATAGGCCTGACGTATATGAGCCCCTTTGGTTATTGGCATCAGGAATTTGGTATGTTGCAATTGGGTTTTCAATATTGTTTGTGTATAACAAAACCCGATTAGGATATTTGATGGCAGGGGTCTTAACCTGGGTGACTATGGCGTTTTGGCTATTTGATAACTTCCATGTTGTATTTCAGATGTCTCTTATTGCAACTCAGCCTTCTGAGGCCGTTATTATCAGGAACTTTGTGGGGATAGCAATTACTGTGGTTGCAATTATTGCCTCTCATAATTTGTTCCACAAGGTAATAGATTACCAATACAAAGGCAAACCTATCTAAAAAATAATTTTTAATAAAATTCTTTTCTATCTAATCTCTAAACGATTTTATGCTAACTCTGTTAAACACATTCCCCATATTGGGATCAGAATACAACAGAAAGTAAGTTTGACTAATCAAATATAGATTGTTTATTTTGTAAGTAATTGGCTCAATCTCTGACAATATTTTTCCTAATTTTATTTTGTCTTCTCTATATCCTTTAATGAATTGCATGAAAATAGATTTTTCTTTTTGACTTAGATATTTTCCAAAAAACCCAAAAATATGCATTAATGCATTAATGTGGGTTTTTACCGTGGGTTTTATTTTAAGGGTTGTTATGAGAATTTTTTGGTAATCATTTAGGACTTTTTTTAATGGTTGCTTTTCATGATTTGCTACAACATTACCCAATTCCTTTAGATGAACTTGGCTGTGGGCCATTATGAGATACTTATTGTTGGAATGAAAAGTTACTAAATCTTGCATACGAGGTACTTCTTTTAGTTCATAAAATCTTTCCAACACATATTCAGCGATGTCTTTTTCAGTTAATTTGGGCATCTGAAAAGTACTTTTTGTCATACCTTCCGTTGTTCTTTTCATGTTCTAAACGGAGATTGTTTGTTTATAAAGCCAAAGTGAAAAATTCCACGTTACCACTAGGAATTTGAAAAAATGGGACTTCACATCTATTTGATTTTTAATTTTTTTTAAATTAGGAAGGTGTGTCTTAGATACATCTAGTTCCTCTGATCAATTAATAGGGCTAAATTTTATGAGTAGTGCCAATTATTTCGAAAGACTTTAGCACTAGGTATGGTTTTGGCACTATTTTAAATACTATAAACACAAATTCGTTTCAATGAAAACAACAATTACTTCAATTGCCGCAATTTTATTGATAGGTTCTATTGCTCAATTTGCAATCGCTGAGCCTGTACCTGCATGGGTCAAAAATAATGCAGGGTGGTGGGCAGATGGAACCATCTCTGAATCCGAATTTATTCAAGGAATCGAATTCCTTATTCAAGATGGAATAATCGTGGTTCCTCCAACTCAGGTATCTGAACAAAAATCTCAGGGAGTTCCTGAATGGGTTAAAAACAACGCAGCCTGGTGGGCAAATGGTGATATCGATGATGAATCATTTGTGCAAGGAATACAATTCCTGATAAAGTCAGGATTAATTTCAATTGGTGCAAATGACAAATCTGTAGAAGAACCTAGATCCTCTGATGGTAAAGAATTAGGAAATCTTGAAGCAAAACTTGAAGAGTGTAATAGCATCAAGAAAGCATATGAGCGATTAGAATGTGAAAGAGCTGTAAAACATGAAATGAAGGTTTTAGAATTTAAAAACAATTCTGAAACATACAATGTTGGATCTGCAATATTTTACTACCCTGGAGCAGAAGTCGAGATTACTCAATCTGGTAATGCTCACTTGAATATTGACATGTTAGTAGAAAATACTGGTAATGAAAACCTCCAGTTGATGTGCTCAGGTCCATCTGTGTGTAATTATGATGTCTGGGATGGAAGCAAATCCTTCAAGTATGCATCAACAGACTTCACCAGTGGCTTACTTGTAATCAAACCAGGTGAGTCAAGAACCTTCAACATATTCTTTGGTCCAAACATCGGATATGGCGGCACAGAATTCAAATACGATTCTTCAAAAGATTATGTATTTCGAATAAACGAACCTTGGGGAAGTGCTAGCATTCCATTGAATCTTAGCTAAACCTCCTTTTTTATTTTTCAAATTTTATTTCTATAATAAAATTAGCACTAGTAGCCTAATTTACCACCATCTTAAATAATTTAACGAACTAGTTATTCCATGAGCCAAATAACTTTCCCACAAATTGATTTGAAAAATACAAAGAAATGTTTTATGATAAATTCCAAATTAAAAATCTGTGTTGAGTGCGGACACTCTAATGTAGACAATTATGAATTTGGAATATCCTGTGAAAATTGTGGCAGTCTATTTGTTTTCTCTCATTTAAAGAGCCAAAAAATTCCAAGGAGGTATGACTTTTGATGTCTGTTATTCATGAAAAAAACTGCAAGAACCTATATCCTATAACTGATATCTCTACAGGTGAAATTGCTTGTGGTAGTTGCGGCTCTGTAATTTTGGAGAAGGCAGTAGTTACTGGACCTGAACAAGTTGGAGTCTCCAAAGAAGAATACGAGTCTAACACAAGAGTTGGAAGAAAATTAACACTCAAGCTTTCCGATATGGGGTTATCAACGGTAATTCAGAAAAACAACAAAGATTCTACTGGGAAAAGTCTTTCTTCAGAAAATGCTAGAACATTTCATAGACTTCGGTTATGGGATAGAAATAGCAGATACAAGCAAGAGCAAAAATCCTTTACTAAAGCATTCACCATGCTTGATGCAATCAAGGCAAAGCTTGGTTTACCCGAATCTGTAGTTGAAAAATCTGCATATCTTTTCAGAAAGGCATCTGCAAAAAAAATTCTGAGTGGTCGCTCAACAATCGGAATTTTGTGTGCAACAGTATACATGTCATGTAGGTTGACAAACACTCCTAGAACTATCCAAGATATTGCCAATGCAGGAAATGTCAAGAGAAAATATCTTCAGGGTGCATGCCGATTCCTGATGCAAGAACTCGAAATTAATCCTGAAACTTTTAGCCCCATTGATTTTGTTGAACGAGTTGCAACCGCAGTTGGGGCAGGGAACAAAACACGCATGATTGCCCTGAAAATGATGGAAACTGTACAAGATAATGGAATAAGTGTCAGCAAAAACCCTATGGCAATGGCAGCTGCAGTAGTTCATCTCGCTTCACTTTCAAACGGAGAGAAAATTTCACAAATTAAAATTGCTGAAGCATCGGGAATCAGTCCTGTAACTATCCGAGATAGAGCAAAAGAAATCCGACTAAAAATAGGAGGTGATATGTGATGGGGAGAACATGTAGAGGAATATGTGTGATGCATAGGGCAGAGCCTGTTCCAAATAGAGTGAGATACAAACTTGGTCAGAAGAGATGTACGTTCTGTGGGCTTTTTCTAACTACGGAAAAAATAAGATGCGTATGTTGTCAGGCTGTTTTAAGAACAAAGGCTCGTGGAAAAAAGGCAAAGCCAACAGAATAGAATTGATTCAATTCGCTTGTTGGTAATTGCCTTTTATTTTTTATAACGTTTAATCTCAATAGGTATTATGGATTCAGTAAAATCATACATGAATGATCCTATTGCGATTAACAGCACTTCAAATTTAGCTGAGGTTTTGCAGAAAATTATCGATGAAAAGAAAAGCCGCCTTTTGGTTTTAACTAATGGAAAAATTACTCATATAGTATCTGAGAAGGATCTGGGACTGTTTTTGTTTTCTGATGTGTCTGAAAGAAAACTTGATGAAATCCCCGTAACAGAAGTTGCAAATAAAATAATTTCCATCCCTGAGGATACATCCCTAGACAAATGTGCACAAATGATGCTTGAGAACAGTATTGGTTCCCTGGCAATTGCATCTGATGACAACATTATTGGCATAATCACTAAATCTGATCTAGTTAGATATTTTGCGTTATCTCATGCAGATGAAAAACTTGTTGGCGAATATATGACTCCTTACTATGCTTGGCAGTATTCTGATTCCTCTCTTTCTACCATTGTATTGAAAATGATAGATGAAAAAATATCTAGAATTGTTCTAAGAGATAAAAAGGAAAGCCCAGTAGGTATCATCACGTTTAGAGATCTTTTCAATATGTCCTTGAAATTAGGTGAGCAAGAAGATGTACTTGATAACTCTGATCCTATGATTTCTGTAATATTTCCAAGAAAAGGTTTCATCTCTGATTCGGGTTTTGGAGGAACAACAAAGGCCAGTGAAGTTATGAGCAAAAACATTGTTTCGGTAAAATATGATGAAGATCTTGCCAAAACAGGAAAACTGATGTTGGATAGTAACATCAACGGTGCTGGAGTTTTATCTGGTAATGATAACTTGATTGGAATTATTAGCAAAACCGATATTGTAAAGGCACTTGCATTTTTGAAATAATTTGAATAAATCAAAAATTTTTTGAAAATTTTCTAAACGATGTTTTTATCGTAGAGCAGCTGTTCTTATACATGAAAAAAATTGAAGCGATAATTCGAGATACAAAGTTTCAAGAAGTAAAAACTACTCTGACAAAATTAGGTGTTAAGGGAATGACCACTTATGAGGTTAGGGGTAGAGGGGACCAAATCGGAATGATACGATCTGGTGCAAGTTCCGAGGACTATGAAGCCGATGATCTGGTTCCAAAAAGAAAGATAGAGATAGTCTGCATAGAAGAAGAAGTAAATAAAATTGTGAATTCTATCGCCTCTAATGCTTCTACTGGGAAGCCCGGTGACGGAAAAATCTTTGTCTCCGATGTAAGTGACGTTATTCGCATAAGAACCGTAGAGCAAGGACAAGATGCTATCTAATCTTGAGTTTTTTACCAAAATCGAAGACACGGTGAATTATTAATTAGTATGAGAATAATTTGGAGAAAATCTATGCCACTAGATGCAATTTTGAAAAAATTTTCTACATCATAAGACAGGTTTTGTTAGTTTGAATGATAAACCAGATGTTAAAGTTTAGATAAATTATTGAAGGTTTTTCTTTCCGTATGGTTTTTTTCACCAACTAGGTTTTGCCTACAAACCTTGTAACGGCAAAATCTATTTTTTGAATATAGATTAAAACCAATTTAGTGTAAATTATCTAATCAAAATTATATCATCCATTAACTATAATGAAGATATTTTTGACAATTGTATTACATTGTAAACACCAATTAATGCAAACTCTGACTCAATGTACAATCAAAATTCTAACTTTTTGACAAAGGGTTTGTAAAATTTTTTACAATCTAGAATATATTAAGCCCATAAGATATGAATATAATAAAATTGCCTCACAAAAAAAATATTCTAAAGCATTTGAACATAAACCCTGACACAGATGACATAGAAGATTTTGATTGCTGATAGGCATGGAGTTAATGCAAAATTCTCTAAAAACGTAATATTTTCTGGGAAATTACTTATCTAGATGTATGAGGATAATAATTGATGAGTAAAATTCCTGAAAAGGAAACAGAAGACAACAGCAAACTCATTCAAGAACATTTAGAGAATATCAACATGGATCCATGGTATTTCATTTACCAAGTTTATGTGAATCCTCAAGAAAAGAATAGCGATAAACCAGAAACATAAAAATCAAAACAGTGTTTTTTCATATCCTCAAAAAATTCAAATTATTTTCTCTACATAGGCGGGGTTTGAGATGCCTGAATCAAATATTCTTCTAAATATCCTGCAATTATGAGTATTCCCACTACAACTCCAATCTCAATTACGCTTGGTTTGATAAGGGATTTTGGATTTACTTTTTTCACTAGTGAATACACCACAAGAAAACTACGGGACATGGCAATTGAATAAGCCACTAACTCCATTATTCCATATGGTGAATAGTACAAAATTGTTAATGGTTCAATATCTGCCAATCCTGGTGCCATTGTAGCTATTGCTGCAAAACCAAAACCAGTAGACCACCCGGAATAGATTCCAAGAATTGTTCCTATTCCTGGAACAAACATTGGCAATGATGCAGATACGTTATTAACAAAAAACCCCAGACCGTCACTATCTTGTGTTGCTGATAAAAAATCCTGAACAAAATCATTGGCCTCTTGTGGACTAACTTCTGTCGTTGCACCGATTTGAAATGAAAGTGAAAAAATTCCCATAAAAACAAAAAATATGATTACTCTAAATTTGAACATATTGCTTAAATTTTTTCATATTATATGAGGTTATTGCATCGTTCAGTTTTTTTGATCTATGATTTGTAATTGAATCCAAGTAACAACTTATAATTTCTACAACATGCTTTTTAACTATCAATTACAACCTGTCTTGTGGTAAGATCTAGAACAATAACTATGTCGGTAAGCCAAAAAACCGGTGAGGTTTTTGATGCAATACTAAACGCCCCGCCACAAATGATGCCTGATGCCAAACAAAACGGTGATGGATCGTGGTCCTTTTCAACCCCTAGGGGAAATGCAAACCTGAAATTCAAACACAATAAGACATTTGGAATTTTAGATCATCTTTATGAAGATGATGAGTCGGCCTGGGAAGTTCCTATGCGAGTAGTTCCAAGCGGGGATGAATCTGAAGTTATAATCACCATACCAAAACCTGAGACTCTAACAGATGAACAATTTGATAAACGAATGGTTGAGGTTGATGAACTCTTTCAAAATCTAAAAAAAATTATTGAAAAAAAATAAAAAACAAAAATACCTTTTATTTCGCCACTCTCAGGCACAAATTATGACTAAAGGTTAAATGCAAATTTTGCAAGTATCTTCTAGAAATGCCATATGAGGAAGTTTATTTTCAAAGGTTAGAAGAGGAATCTGAGCATAACAAAAAAGAAAAGCAATTCTCTAAAAAATCTTAGAGTTTATTTTTCGGTATTTGGATCAGAATCATTCCCGTTACTTCTGTTATCTCTGCTTGGACCAACCATGTCTTCTGGTTTTACCTTGCTGTCCCAATCGCCTCTTGCCCCCTTAATCAAAGCAATTATTCCTGCAACAATCAATGCAATGACGGTGCCAAAGAAGAGATTTTGATCAAATGATTTTACAGAACAATCGATGGGAATTGGTTCTTTGTCTTCTGAATATTCAAAACAGTTTCCAAATTCGTTGGTTTCAATATTGGAGGCTTGATAATTTTCTCCAAAAATTCCAAGCACTAAAAAGCCAACAAATATCACGGCAACTCCTATTAGCACAAAGCGAATATCGCTCATAATTTTTATTTGAATTCACTGTATTTACACTTTGATTTCAAAAATTATTTCTCTAAAATCTCTTTTAGATTAGATAAAGATGTTTCATAGAACGTGCCCATGAATACCAGAAATTCTAGAAATTCTTTCTCTGTCATCTTTTTGCTATTCACATAAGACTCCCATGTTATCTGAACAGAATTTCGACTTTTTGGTTTAATTGATATGGTTGCAACATACGCCCGAAGAGGCAGCCCCTCTGTTGCAATGTATGTAAAATATTCACCATTTTTCCATGCTACTACATGCTCCTCGATTGTATTTCCATCATTGAATGTGATTTCTCTAATTGCACCAATTCCACGCTTTTTTTTGGATAGGTATACGGTTTTTTTAACATCAATTAGCCATTCAGGCAGCCCAACAATATTGCTAATTTTTCTCCAAACTTTCTGTTTAGGGGCTTTGATGAGCATCGATTTTTTTACAGTTCCTGTGTGAAATGACTTTGTAGATTTCATAAAATCTTGTTTTTTGCCTTGATTTTAAATTTAATTATCTAACACATTTAATCCCCAAAAAATAACTAATACAAATGGTGTTTGGATGGGGTAAGAAAAAAGAGGAAAAGCCTCCAGAAGAAGTCCCACAACAAAAGGAGATTCAATTATCTGATGTACAAAAAATTACCTCTGATTTGTTAAAACTTCGCACTACTCAGACACTTGCAGAAATTAAAGCACTTGATAAACAAATTTCTCCTTTAATTAAAGAACTTGGAAGTATAGGGAAAACCCTTGAAAAGGATGATTTGAAGGTCGATGACATTGACAAACATCTTAGAATAATTGTTGTACGTGGAAAAAAACAAGTTATTGAAATAATAAAAAAAGAATCTTCACCACTACCTGATATTTCATCACTAGATGATGTAATTGAAATGAGCAATATTCTAAATCAAAGATTAAAAAAAATGGGTGATGTTCTTGGAAGACAAACTAGAGTAATTCATATTTTTGCAAAAAAATATGCCGAAAACCTAAAGGAGATTTTATCTGATATGAATTCACACAACACGGAAATTCAGAATTTAATTAAAAATTTTCAAGACAGTAACACTACTTCTGAAAATATCTTAAATTCACTAAAGGAAATTAAACAGACCCAAGATGACACTATCTCAAAAAACCAGAGAATACTAGAATTAAAAAACAATCTGGGATTATTTGATGAAAAAATAAAAACTGCACAAAATGCCATTGAAAAAATAAAATCAAGTGAAAGTTACTCTGAATTTATCAAATTAAATGAAACATTGTCTTCATTCAGTACCACAAAAACCAAAATAAAAAATGAGGTTGATTCACAATTTACAAAAATATCTAGACCTTTAGGACGGTATGAATATGCCTCTTCTCTAGACAAGGAGCAAAAAACACTACTGTCTCAATTAATCAGTGATCCAATAGAGGTATTATTACCATCTAACAAAGATTCTATTATTGTAATTTTGGAAAATGTTCGAAAAGGAATTACTTCTGGTTCTATTTCTGTTAAAGATGTTGAAAAAACCATGTCTCATCTTACTGAAACTGAAGAAAGCCTTGAAGGATTTATTGACAAAGTCAAAAATTATAACGAAAAAAGAAAGGAAATTCAAAACCAAATATCTGCTTTTGATAATGCCGAGCTTTTAGAATTGGAAAATAATTTGAAAAAAATAATTGAACAAAAAACTGATACTGAATCTAAAATTGCTTCCTTTCAAAAAGATATTAAGGAAAACAAGGAAAAAATGCCAAATAAAATAAATGAAATTGAAAATATGCTCAAAAAGTTTTCAAGCACTCGCTATAATATTGTGAGACCGGCTGAAAATTAAATAGTATTATGGAAAAATCATTGTTATGCTCTTTAAAAAGAAAAACTATGAACGAAGCGTTTCATTAAAACAGGATGTCGTAGATAGCATTTCATCTTATTGCAAGATAAAACATCCAAACGAAAGCATTCTAATTTTAAAGGGAAAATCCAAAAAAGGCAATATTTTGATTGATGGACTAGTAATTCCACCGTTTAGCCATACAGGTCCTACATTTGCAGGCTTTCCACATTCCTTTTTGCCATTTGATATGAGCTATGTTGGAATTGTACATTCCCATCCAAGTGGCTCAGCTGAACCCTCTCTGACTGATCTCCATAATTTTTTCGGACTTGTATCCTTAATTGTCCAATTCCCATATGGTGATGAGGATATTTTTGCATGGGATAGTAAAGGAAATTCCATAAAACTTGAAATTGTTTAATTAAAAATTTGATTTTTTATGATGGTAATTTGAGAAATACTGACAAAACTTTATAAGGATTTTAAAGGTATTTTCTATAAATTGTTCAATTTCAAAACTTACTTGATTTTCTTATTTGCGTCATTAGCCATCAGTATAGGCTTACAAATGATTTTGCCATTTCCATATGGTTTGGCTGCTGCTTTGGGAATTTTCATCGTATTCCCTCTATTGTTGAGAAGACGTGCTATGAGTAGAATGGGTGGATATGGTGACTCTGGTTCAGGAGGAGGAGGCGGATTCTTTGGATCTGGCTCAGGAGGCAGTGCTAAAGTAAAGTATGTCTGTCTAGTTTGTAATAACAAACATGGTGGTGGAGCATGTCCAAGATGTGGCTCCAAGATGCAGCGTGCTGATTTTTAATCATCTATCATGACTCTAGATGATTTACGAAAAAAAGTAATTTATCAAAATACTTTGGATGTTTGGATTGGTGCATGTGAGGAAAAAAACACACATTGGAATGAAGCCAATAACTATAAAAAATTCATAGACTATCTACAAACCCAAAACATCAATATGAAAAAATTCCCTTTATGTGTAGGTGAATCTGATAGTGCTTCTCCTGAAAAAGTAAAATTTGCTGAATTGCTATCCGAATCTAAAGATCCAAGTCATGCTACCTTTACGGTAAAACTAAGTGACTCTACAATAGATAAAATACGTAATTTTGATTTTAACAACTAGCTATCTTCTAAGCTTTGGATTCACAATCACATCTAGAGCATTTCCGATGAAAACAAAAGCTAATCCTGTAATTGCTATCATTACGCCAGGAGGCATAATCCACCACCATAATCCTCTTGATGCCGCACCGTAGACATTTGCATCATGCAAAATCTGCCCCCATGTTGGAAACGAGGGATCTCCCAAACCCAGAAAACTCAGTCCAGCTTCTGTAGTAATTGCAGCGGGAACTGATATGGCAATACTTGCAAACGCATATGGTAATAATTGAGGCAAAATATGCCTTAAAATTATTTTAGATCTTTTTTGACCCATCATTTCGGCTGCATCGATGTATCCTCTAGTTTTGATCTGAAGTGCCATACTTCTTGAAACCTTTGCTACTCCAACCCATCCAAAAATTGTTAGAAATCCTATCATCAAGAAAATACTGTTACTGATTGTAACTGATAAGATAATCAAAAACGGTAGGGCAGGTAATGCATAGATGACGTCATTAAACCTCATCATCACCTCGTCAGTTTTTTTACCCCTGTATCCTGCATATACTCCATAAAGCAGGCCCATAACAACTGATGCAATAGCCACTACAATTCCTATGAACAATGCCAGCGGTGTTCCCCATAACAGTCCTATTGCCAAATCTCGCCTTAATTCATCTGTACCCATAATGCCAAAGGCCTTACCTCCAACAATCAGAGTAGATTCAGAAATTTTGTTTTCAGAATTTATTCCGTAAAGATTCACAAAAAATACATAATCTCCCTTTAATGGCCGATGTTCTGTAGTTTGTGAAAAGACAATATCCTCTGCAGATAATCTATTTAATGAAAAATCAAATTGTTCTGATTGTAAGAACAGTTGTTTTCGAATTGATTCATCAGTAGAAAAGATTCTTTCCGTATGTGATGTGATAGATTCTGAATATGGTAAAGAAGTAGTTAGCAATTCCAATTCTGTTCCATCAGGTCTAATTACTGATATTTCAAGAAGAGGAGTTCCAGAATACTGTGCAGAAAACTCGTAAATGAAATCATTTGGGAAATCATCATATGCAAAATTCAATCCAAATTGATGGGATACTGCCGAAATATCTCCTGATGTCTGCACTGTTTCCATTGGGTTGTCTAAAATTTTATGCTCAGGTATTTTTTCAACCAAAAAGAGGTTGACCCATACAGGTATTGCAACCTTTGGATATGAAATCCAGTTACCTGGATTATTCCATTGACTAAAGGTTTCATTTGGTATTGCGACAACTGCTACTATTGAAATTGTAACAAGGACCATCAAAATGGTAATTCCTGCAATCCCAATCTTACTTCTTAAAAATTCATTTTTAATTTCTTGTGGTGATATGCTACTCAATTACCTGTCCTCACTCGGGGGTCAAAATAACCATAAAGTAAATCGGCGATAAAAATACTGACTAGGAAAAAGACAGTCAAAATGTAAGTTGCACCAATAATTACAGGCAAATCCATTACGGTGATTGCTTCAAAATACAATCTTCCCATTCCTGGCCAATCAAATACTGCTTCGGTGATAATTGCCCCTCCAAGGGAGCCTGAAAGACTAAGAGCTAAAATTGTTACTATGGGTGGGGCTGCATTCTTGAGAGCATGCCTGTAGATTATTTTCTTTTTGCTTATCCCGATGACCTTTTTTGACATGATAAAATCTTCTTGCATGATACCTACCATGAAATTTCTTACCAGGTAAGCCCAAGCTCCAAACCCAATCATTACAATTGTTATCAAAGGAAGAGTCATGTGATAAAGCAAGGATATGATGTAATTGGGATCCGATGATGGAATTGGCGGGGTTGCTCTTGCTGGAAAAATTTGATATACAAAGGCAAATAAAAATATCATCAACATCCCAATCCACCAAACAGGAAAACTAGAACTAATGATTGCAAAACTGGATGTGATTCTGTCGATAACAGAACCTACTTTACTTCCTGACAGTGCTCCGAGGAAAATTCCGATAACTGAAATGATAATTGTCGCTGTTGTGAAAAGCAGTATTGTTCGTGGGAGTTTTTCCAAAATAATTTCTCTAACATCTGAGGATCCCGCATCGCTGGTAAGGAAGGTTGCATTACCAAAGTCAAGCAAAAGTATCTTGTACATTGTCAAACCAATTCTTTGCGGTGAATACCATGGTTCGTCCAGCCCTAAAATTTCGGTAGCAAGATCAATTTGACTTTGTATATGAGCATCAAATTCCTCTGTTGATGAGAAGCTGTTTGCAATTGTAGGGTCACTGGTAATCTCAGTTCTTACATTGTATGCAACCCCTTGCTTTAGAATGGTGTCCATGTTTGAACCTACTAGGGAAATGGTAAGAAGCAACGTCACCATTAAAACGCCAAACATCGTGACAATCCTTGTCGCAACGAATTTTTTTAATCCCAATAACTTCGAATTAGAATCTCAGTTTATAACAATTGATTATGCAAAGGATCTAAGTTAGTTTATTAATAATTTCATACATCTTTGGGATCTGTTTTAGCATCAAAGATGAGAATACAGAAAAATCTAATTTAGTACAAACCAGAAGAATTTCCAGTGAAAAAGACTGTTTTTGAGCCTGACAAACTGGCATTAACAAAGAAGGATATTCTTGATTTTTGTGACCGAGTGCTTGAAAAATGGTCAAAAAACCCCACAAAAAATGCCAATAACATCATGGCAATGAATGCCGTAAAAACAAGTGTACTGTGGACTGATGATGAATCTCTAAAAGCAATATGGGGAGAAATTCTGTCCTGGACTTTTGATCTTTTGTACGAAAATGCATTAGCCCAAGGAAAAGATGACAAAGCAGAATGGTCAAATGTAATGAAAAAAATAAAGAATAAAAAATAACACTTGAATCTCTACCTTATGAGCGCCAACACCATTAGAAAAGCAAAAAAGCTTGTCGAAAGTGGCGGTGTTGAAAAAATAGATGATGACCTTTATCAGATAAAATCTTCATCTGATCCTGAGAAATCCTATTTTGTAACTTCTGATACCTGTGAATGTCCTGGATTCAAAAATTTTTACAAGTTTCATCATGGTAAAGGGTTGAAAGCCAATTGCTCACATCTAGAAGCAGTTAGAATTTTTGAGAACGAAAAATAATTTTATTTTAGGTCTCCGGACTCAACTTTTCCTACGAGTGTTTTATTTTGCTTTATGATTATGGGACGTTTAATGAGGCCTGGATGTTTTACCATGAGTTTGATGATTTCATTTTCAGAAGATTTTTTGTTTTCCAAATCCAACTCTTTGTACATTTTGTCCCTTTTTCGTAAAAATTCTGTGGCTTTTTGGCCAGATAATTTAATAATTTTTTTCAGTTCTGACTCTGAAAATGGTTCTTTGAAGAAATCTCTTTTTTGAATATCTATTTTCATTCTATCTATCTCTGAAATCGCCTTTTTGCATGTGATGCAAGATGATTTGTGATAAATTATTGATTTTGCCAACTTTGATTCTATTTTTTAATATAATAAAACTGAATCTTTATGATTTGTTTACAAAAACCATACCTTGCTTTTCTTCATTTGAATACTCTATTCTACTAAAAAGTCTCTTAAAGGAGACAGAGTAATATGAAAAAATGCAAAAATGCCCTTTGTGTCAGACAGAATACAATGATTTGACACAAGTGTGTCCTTTAAAACACTGCTCAAATTGCGGTTCTTTACAATTAAAAAATTACAAAAAGAGAAGTTTTCAGTCGCAGCGAGCAAAATATAATTTTGTTTTTATCTTACCTCCTTTGGGATTTTTTGTCTTAGTTTATGGTTATCTCTTTGTACAAGGGGAATTGATTTCCTTTCTTAGCATAGTGGCAATCTATTCTGTTTTTTTCATTAGTATTTTGTTTAAAATTACAATAAAAAATATAGATTGTAAGGATTGCAAAGCAAAAAATTTCCCTTTTGTTAAAGACATCAATTTGAATCCCATCAAAAAAGATGGAGTAACTATTGACGATGATGATCTCACAAAAAAAATTGCAAAAACAGTACTTGAAGGGTTATCAAAAGAGCAAAAAAAACACAACAAGCGAGATATTGTAATACGAATAGCGGGTGCTATTTCTCTTGTAACTATTGCAGCACTTGGAACCTTCTTTGTTAATCCTGATGATGTGCTACTTGGTGAAATTATTGAATTGATAAAATCGTTTCAATAAATTAAGAATCATTTATTTGAATTATTTTTTCATCTTCTACAATAAATTGCAAAACTTTACCATTAATCTCTACAAAAAATACTGATTCCTTATAGTCTACTTCGATAATTGTCCCATCAACATTGACTAGTATGGGTGTTTTTTCATTATCTTTCAAAAGACTGGATGAACTTTCTTCAAAGTCTGTGTTGGTCTTTGTAGAATTTTTTCCAATATCTTGTGTCTCAGTCTGCTCACTTGTTTCTGTTGAATTGCTTCCTAAATTCTCAATCATGTCCCTTGAGGTGCTTATTTTTTCCAAGTATGCCTTTTGAGCTTCTTCTGCTGTTCCTCCATTCTTTAGAACCTCTTCTCTTACTATTTGAGCCTCATAAACCAAATTCTTTGTGAAATTCAAATGCTCTACAACAACATCTCTTACATTTTCATCTAAACTATTGACATAGTTATCATATTGAGGTCCTGAAAAAATCCCTGCCCCTGGATTATACTCTTCAATTGCTTTTTCTCGAAGTTTTTGCTCTATTTTGTATTGCTTCTCTAACTCCTCTTGTTGTTCGGATATTTTTTCACTAATTTTTTGCTCTTCCAGATATTCGTTGTTTAATTTTTGATAATAGTTGTAAAGCATGAAGCCTATTGGATTTTTATCAAAATCTTCTGGACTTGCTTCAAGGTATTTTTTAGCCTCAGGAGTAGCTAACTTTGCTGAGGTTGCTGATGTGGGTGATAATTCTCCTTTAACCTGATATTGTATGGTGCTGATGCCTGTATCTCCTTTATCGGTTGATGCTGAAATGGTAACAATGTAATTTCCAGGTAGTCTTTCATATTTTCCTAATTCTACTCTAAATTCCCCTGATTGACTAGTATGTGTAGTAATGGAAATTGATTCAGATTTTACATTAATTGTTGCTTTGGGCACTGGTTTTGATGCGTGGTCAATGACTGTGCCTGTTACAATGGGTCTTTCACCTGAAAAGATTGGAGAATTCTCTACATTTGCCTGAATCTGCAAATCCCATAATACAGCCTCAGAATTTGAGGCTAACGGAATAAGCAATAATGCTGCGAATAATCCTAAAAATATCCTATTTTTGAACACGAAATGCCGTCTTGTTTTAGGTTGTTAAGAGCCGGTATGAAGAAAAGCTAATTTTTCTTCAAATATTTTTGATAAATTTTTCCCATCTAGTTCTTAAACTACCCCACAAATTACCAACAAATGGACGTAGAAAAATTTCAGGGCGATGTCAATAAAGTAACTGAACAACTTTCATCCAATTTGGAAAAAAAAGATTGGCCTAAACTAAATTTTGTACGTGACCAGCTAATTATGATGTACAAAAAAAACCTAGTCAAAATCAACCACTCTGTTTTAGAGCTTATCTGCGCTGCCAATTTGATTGCAAACGGCTATGCCGTTAACGTAGAAAAACAAGTCTCCGAAATCCTGGTATGTGATCTTTTTGCCAAAAAAGGTGATGGGGACACAATTATAGAGATTGAGACGGGTTTTACTCCCCCTGACCATGCTTTGGATACCATTGATTATTCTACTGCAAGAATAATGAGTAAAATTGCTCGCTATAGTAAACACTGCGCAAAATTCTCTCTTGCCACTCCTGTTACAGGAATAATTCCTATCCCGAAAATTTTTCTTATTCCACCCAAATCTCGGAAAAAAGAAGATATCGATAAAGTAAAAGATCTATGTGATCGCTATTACAAAAATCCGCCAATCTCTTACGATGACATCCTAAATGCACGACTTCATTCCATATACTTGATTAATGTCGATAAGAATTTCGCTAAAAGTTTAGATCCTCAGGGATATGTGGATCTGACTGAAAAATTACTTGACAGGAGCGAAGTTAGATATTAGCATCCAAAAAATTCAAATCTATCATTACTTCAGTTAATCTCAGATATGATTTGCGCGGCCTGTGAAACTAGGAAGCATTTTGAATGCATAGATTGTATTAACAATCATGAAACTCATTTGTGCAGTTGCGATTGTCATGATGAAAACACCCCGCCTCACCCTATAGACAAACCTCACTGATTTTCAAAAACAATGAAATACAAAGAAGTCTAACTACTCATATGGCCTTTGCTGTAATCATACCCATTACCATTGTTGGAATTCTGGGCATAGCGGGATATCTGATTTATCGGTTTGTTATCTTTGATTACCTTAGCAATAAATCAGTGAATGATACTCTGAGGAGATACAGTATTGATAAAAGTCAGTTTGAAATTGTAAAAGAATACTTTGAACATAAGGGTGAGGAAATATCTTTAAAAGAAATCAATCGTCTGGCAAAGTTTTACAGGCAAAAGGAACCAGAACAATTTCTTGCAATGTATGATTCAGTACGGAAAAAGTCTAAAACAGAATAATCCTATGGGGACATTGGAATTTGAATAAATGGAGTTCCACCATCTCCTACGACAAGAGGTAGTTTTCCATCCCATTCTTGTGTTTTAAGCCACTCTAAGTAATTTGGATTTTCGGCAAGGGCTTGGTTGATGATTTTAATTGCCTCTGCTTCACCATTTGCTTCTGCAATGTTTGCTGCTGCTAGACCTTCAGCTTGGGCGGCAAGCTGTCTTGCCTCTACTT
>JBMSGE010000001.1:0-117381 GCA_049414205.1 Nitrosopumilaceae archaeon | reverse complement strand
GCGACCACTAGTCCCCCAGACTAGTATCATACCAAGCTAGACGACGATCCCTTATTGTGTACGCACAAAATGAAATTATTAAATCGTCGTATTAGTAATAGAAATTAATGAAGATTTGTAGTGTTTGTCATAAAATTTCTGGTTCTGGTCAGGATCATCTTGATTGTATACAAAAAAGAAGAGTCGAGCTGGAAGATGAAGATTTTAAAAGTAAAATTACTGAAAAACTCGAGTTATCCAAAAATCCACAGGACTTGGGAGTGGAAGTAAAAGCTATTTTGGAGCACCTAGCAAGAGAAAAAGACAGTAAAGATTAGTTACAACCACTTTGAAAGTCGTTCTTTTTCAAATTGTAGTTTTTCATCCAAATGTTCAGATGTTGACTCTGTTAGATTAGTTGATGGTGTATCTCCAGAAAACATATCTACTTCAATTAATGATGCAGTGTCTCGTCCTGATTCAATAAAGCATCCACCTTTTCCATCAAACAATGCAGAGTCCTCTTTTGATTGAATTTTAGATATTATGTTCTGAGCTACAGTTAAGCCCTCGCCTTCTGCAAATACTCCTGCTTTAGGTACTGCCATAGTTTCTGTAACTTTCAAGCTGGTTACATCACCTATTGCATAGACATTATCATATGGAGTTTTACAGTCTCTATTAATTGGGATAAAATTATCTTGTTTTGCTAGACCAGATTCATAAATTACATCTGGTGCTACATGTGGAGGTATGGCCAAAAGCAAATCAAAATTGGCTTCTCCATCTTGGAAAATTATCTTGTTTGGTTCTATGCTAGTTACCTTGCATGAATCATGAAAGACAATTTTTTCTGAACTAATCAACTCAAGGATTTGTTTGCTTATTTCAGGTCCAGCAGCTGGCAATGTTATTGGTGCAGGGCTATAGAAATGAATTTGAACAGATTCCCTTACACCAGCTTCCCTAAGCATTGAATCAATAAGGAGACTAGCCTCAAAAGGTGCTGGTGGGCACTTGTAAGGCATGCCCATAATTGAAATTGCAATAGTGCCTGACTTCAATGCTTTTATTTTATCATGGATCTTTTCAGATTCTCTATAATCATAAAGATTCATTCCATTTTCAACAAGTCCTGGAATTTTTTGTGGAGATAATGCTGCGCCCATGGAGACAATTAGATAGTCATAAGAGAGGTTCTTTGTGTTGGTTTTGATATTTTTATTTTCTAAATCAATTTGAAGAATTTCTTCATTTACAAAATCAATGTCTTTTTTGGCTAATCCACTTAGAGAGCCAGTTGAATTTTCGAATGTTCTAGTTCCTTTAATTATCCAAAGTTTTGCAAAACCAACCATAAACCAATTTTTTTTATCAACTACAGTGATTTTCACTTGTGATGAGGAAAGAGATTTTCTTATTTCATTAGCAGCTGAAAGGCCACCAAATCCCCCACCTAATATCAAAACATGGGGAATATCTTCTGACAATTTAACGGTCTTGTGTTGTTGGTCTAATCAAAATTTCATTTACATTTACGTGATTAGGTGATTCAACTGCATAAAGAATTGCATTTGCAATGTCCTCTGCTTGTAGTGCTTCCATTTTCTTTGCATTTTCCACGAATCCTTGAAGGGATTCATCAGTAATTGTATTGGTAAGTTCTGTTGCTACAACACCTGGTTCTATGCAAGTTACTCGAATGTTTTTTCTCACGCTTAATTCTTCTCTTAGTCCCTCGCTAAAAGCAGTAATTGCGTGTTTTGTTGCACAATAAACACTACCTGCTGGAAATACTATTCTTCCTGCCACTGATGAAATGTTTACAATATGACCTGATTTTTTTTCAAGCATATGACTTACAACTGCGCCTGTACAGTACAAAACTCCCTTGATGTTTACGTCAATCATCTGATCCCATTCGTCAATTTTCAAATTTTTTACAAAACTTAGAGGCATCAAGCCTGCATTGTTTACTAGAATGTCTACAGATCCCCATTTTTCCAAAACGTTGTTCACAAAGGAATTACATTCATCTTTTTTTGTAACATCAAGTTTTTGAGAGTAAACTTCTCCATTATTTTCCTTGATTTTATTTTCCAAATCTGCGAGTTTCTCGGTTCTTCTAGCACCAATTGCTACTTTGGCTCCCGCTTTTGATAGTGCAAGTGCTGTAGCATACCCTATACCGCTGCTTGCTCCTGTAATTATTGCGACTTTGTCATTTAACATCATAATTCCCTTACTAGAAATCATTTGGTAAGGAGTAAAAATGTTTTCGTAGAATTATACCAAAATAAAAATTTCAATAAAACTAACAGGTTTATTAGAATTAAATTTTAACCAGAAATAATGAAAGCAGAAAATTGTGCATATTGTGGAGATATAACTGATTTACCCTTTCACTGTAGTTATTGTAAGGATCCGTTTTGCTCAGAGCATAGGTTGCCTGAAGAGCATAGGTGTGTTAAACTAACTCAAATTAGAGCAAAGAAATTTGGAGAAAGAAAAGTTATTCGAGATGGCAACATTGGAAAAACAAGTGGCTTGAAAAAATTTTTTAGCAAATTTAAGAAATAGCTTAATTCAGTACGGGCTTTTATCAGGAGATATTTTTGCTCGTTTTCCTTGATAAATTAAAGCAATGGCCAATGCAAACATTACAAGTGCAGTTAAGGGGAAATTTTGTGGAGCAGGCAGAATAAACCAGTAATATACTCCAAATCCAATTGATACTGCAGCTTGTACCCAAAGCTTAATCCATTTGGGAGATTTTACTGCTCTACTAATTCCTTCAACTATGAAAATTCCAATAACGGGATAAATTGTATAAAATAGAAAATCGATAACATCTACTCCTGTATGTGACATACAAAATAAAATAATATCTTGGTGTAATTTCTACCTAATCTTCCCAATGAATTTTTGTGGCAACTTTTTTTGTTATTAGTGCCTGGGCGTTCTCATATGGAAGTGTGGCAATATCTTCTGGTTTGAATGGCCCATATTTCTCCAAATCAGCACCAACGATTTCATCAACATTTTGAAGGATTCTTAGTACAACGGTTTTGGTTTTGTGGTTTTGAGAAATTGATTCAAGGAATTTTGATTTTCCATTGATTGTTGCAGATAGAATCATTTCGATTCTTTCCCTCGTTTGTTCTTCGGCATCTAAGATGAATTTTTCCTCATCTAAGAGATTTGTAAAATCTATTCCATCGGATTTGATAGTTTTTTCTAATCGTATGTTAAGGAGAAGAGATGTCAGTTCGGAGGTCATTTCAATTAATGATTGTTTGATTTTACTTTCTATTCCATCAAATTCCTGTTTTTTTAAATTCCCAAGGAAATTTGAAAGATTTCGATAAAAATCAGGTTCAATTTCTAGAATTGAATCACTTTCTGTTTCTCGGAGTACTATTGCATGCAATGAGTGAATGTCAATTTCGTCTGATTCGGACATTTCTTACCTAATCCTTAAATGATGGATGTATTTGTGTTAGCTTGAAGTTTAAAATTGCCATATAAAGTGAGTCACGGAAAAGCACTTCAGGTAACTTATTCACCTGACGAGGTCTTCTCCAGAATTCAACATGAAGATATTCAGTTTATTGACCTGCAGTTTACTGGATTAACTGGTAGATTTCACCACACGACAATTTCTGCAAATACCTTTACTCCAGAACAAATGAGAGATGGACTTCCAAAATTAGATGGATCATCAATTATTGGATTTACGAGTATTGATGATTCTGATCTTTTGCTAAAACCAGACCCAAACACATTTGCCATTATTCCGTGGATGACTGAGAACAAAACTGCAAGATTATTGTGTGATGTCTACTGGGGAGAAGGAAGAGGAAGACTCTCAAGAGACCCAAGAGGAATTTCCCAAAAGGCTGAGGAGTACATAAAATCTCAAGGTTATGATTATAGTGCATGGGGTCCAGAAGTAGAATTTTTTGTGTTTGATAAAATTCACTGGGATGTCCTTACACCATACAAAGGTCAGTCATATTCGATTGAATCCAAAGAGGCTCCTTGGAGTCAAGAAGGATCTGGTTACCCAATGGGTCTCCAAGAAGGATATTATCCAAGTACACCATCAGACACCCTTACACCATTTAGAAATGAATGTGTCAATATTTTGAATACTAATTTTGGAATTCTGTGTGATAACCATCATCATGAGGTAGCTACTGCTGGTCAATGTGAAATTGACATCAAATATGATTACATGACAAATGCTGCAGATGCTGCTCAATCTTACAAATATGTGATAAGAAACATTGCAGCAAAATATGGAAAAGTTGCAACTATGATGCCAAAGCCAATTGCGATGGACTCTGGTTCTGGTATGCATGTTAATGTTAGTTTATGGAAAGGGAAAAACAATGTATTTTATGATCCTGATAATGATGATGAGCTTAGCCAGACTGCCAGATATTTCTGTGGTGGAATAATTAGTCACGCAAAAGCATTATCAGCTATTTGTAATCCAACTACCAATTCCTATCATAGATTAGTCCCAGGTTATGAGGCTCCAGCCTATGTTGCATGGAGTTCAGGGAATAGATCTGCAATTGTAAGAGTTCCAAAACATCTTCAAGGAAAAAATTATGCTCATCTCAAAAGGCTTGAATTCAGAGCTCCTGATCCATCATCAAATCCTTATTTGGTATTCGCAGCTGTTACTGCAGCAGGCATGGACGGAATAAAAAAGAAAACTGATCCAGGTGACCAAGTTCGTGATGATATCTTCAAGATGACAAAATCAGATAGAGCTAAAAGAGGAATTGGTGTTTTACCAAAAAGCTTAGGAGAAGCATTAGATGAATTAGAAAGTGATAGAAAATTCCTAAATCCAATTTATACAAATGATGTTATTGATAAAATCATAGAATTGGAAAGAAGAGACCAAAGAGAGATAGCAATTAGGCCACACCCTCATGAATTCTATCTATATTTTGATGTGTAAATCCTAAACTCTACCAGTAAGCTGAAAGATTAATGCTAGTGAAATTGCTATAAGGCCAAATCCTGCACCAAAATAGATTATACGGTGTTTTTCTGAAGTTGCAGATTTGTATACTAAAATTCCTCCAGCTAGACCCACAAATAATACAACTACACCTGAGATTACACTATCAAATGAATTACCAGTAATTAGAGGATGGAAAAATCCTGCAAGTAATGCAAAAAACATTACCAAATACACATACTTGAAACCTGTCCTTATTTTTGATGAAGTTTCACTCAATGAACTTTTTGAAATTGATTATAAAATAAACTTTTGAAAAATAACCCTTCACAAAGATTACATCATACCGGGCATTCCACCCATTCCAGGCATGCCGCCCATACCACCCATGTCGGGCATTCCACCCATTCCAGGCATTCCTCCTTCTGCGCCTGGAGGAGGTCCGGCAGATTTCTGAGTAGCAATAACATCATCAATTCTAAGAATCATACATGCTACTTCAGCTGCTGCTGATACAATTTGGAGTTTTACTGCTAATGGTTCAATAATGTCACTAGATTTCATATTTGCAATTTTTCCTTTCATTACATCAATTCCAGTCCATTTTTCTCCCTTGGTTTGTTTTGCTCTCAAAACAGTCAAGGTATCGATTGGATCCATTCCTGCATTCTCTGATAGTGTTAATGGAATTGTTTCTAATGCATCTGCAAATTTCTCTGCTGCTAGTTGTTCTCTCCCCTCGAGAGTTTTTGCCCAGTTTCTTAATTTTGTTGCAGCATAAGTTTCTGGAGCACCTCCACCAGCAACAATCAATGGATCTTGGATTACATCTTTTACTACCATTAATGCATCATGGACAGAACGTTCAACTTCATCTACTACTCTTTGTGATCCACCACGTAGAAGTAGTGTTACAGATTTTGGGTGTTTACAGCCTTCAATGAAGACCCATTTGTCCTCTTCAATCTTTTTTTCCTCAACTAATTCTGCACTACCAAGATCTTTTTCAAACAGATCATCAAGGTTAGTTACAATTCTAGCACCGGTTGCTTTTGCTAGTTTGGTGAGATCACTTTCTTTAATTCTTCTAACTGCAATAATTCCTGCCTTTGCAAGATAATGTTGAGCCATATCATCAATTCCTTTTTGGCAAAGAATGACATTTGCTCCTGAACCAATTACCTTGTCTACCATGGTTTTGAGCATTCTATTTTCTTCATCTAAGAAGGATTTCATTTGTTGAGGATTTGAGATATTAATTTTAGCGTCAGTTTCAGTCTTGCTTATTTCAAGTGCTGTGTTAATCAAAGCAATTTTTGCATCTGTAATTTTTTTAGGCATTCCACCATGAACAATTTCCTTGTCAAGTACAATTCCTTGAACTATTGATGAGTCTTTGATTGAGCCTCCGGCTTTCTTTTCTACTTTAATATCATCAATATCAACTTCATAATTTTCTCCCTCCTTTTCGGCAACTGAGAGAATGGATTTTACAATAATGTCTGCTAACTGTTCTGAATCTTTTCGAACGAGTTTAGTTTGCATAGAAGTTTTTGCAATTTTATTAAGAATAGATTTATCATTAGCTGAGATTTTGTCTGCTATATTTTTGAGATATTCTTTTGCCTTTTTTCCTGCTTTTCGGTATCCATCCACGATAATTGTTGGATGAACATCTTGGTCAAGTAAGGATTCAGCGCTCTCTAAAAGAGATCCAGCCAAAACTACTACTGAAGTGGTACCATCGCCTACTTCATTATCTGTTGTTTTTGAAATTTCTACTAGCATTTTTGCTGCTGGGTGTTGGACATCAATTTCTTTCAAAATTGTTGCACCATCATTGGTAATCGTAACATCTCCTAGGGAATCTACTAGCATTTTGTCCATGCCTCTAGGACCAAGGCTAGAATGGACAATTTCCGCGACAATTTTTGATGCAGCAATATTGTTCTTTTGTGCATCTCTTCCTTTTGTTTCTGAACCGCCTTCTTTTAGTAATACAACTGGCATATTTCCTTTGGAAGTAGCTTGCATACCCATGGATGGAGAATCTCTTGATTCCCCTTTTATACTTTGCATAAAACTGAAAATCTTGTAGATCTAAAATCGGTGTTTTTAAATTGGGAAAATCAATTTGCAGTTTATGGCAAAATCCTCCAATAAAGTCTCTTATGATAAAATTTTTTCAAAACTAAAAGATCATCACAAATGGTTTGAGTCTTCTATTCCATTAATTGCAAGTGAAAATGTTCCCAGTCCAGCTGTTCGTGAGGCGATAATCTCAGATTTTGGTAATAGATATGCAGAAGGTTGGCCGGGAGATCGAGTTTACGCCGGATGTGTCTACATTGATGATGTAGAGTTCGAATGTATGAAATTGGCAAAAAAGCTATACAAAGCAAAATTTGCAGATGTAAGACCAGTTTCAGGAGTTGTTGCTAACCTTGCCATTTATTCTGCATTTACAAATCCAGGAGATGTTATGTTGGCCCCTTCAATCCCAGCGGGAGGTCATATTTCTCATGGCAAAAAAGAGCATTCAGGAACTGCAGGTTTAGTTCATGGATTAGAAATTGAATTTTATCCATTTAATGCCGAAGAGATGACTATTGATGTAGATAAGACCAAGGCAAAAGTCAAACAACTGAAAAAAGATGGGCGATTACCAAAAATGGCGATGTTTGGAGGATCCTTGTTTCTATTTCCCCATCCAGTCAAGGAACTAGCTGACTTTCTCAAGAGTTATGATATGCACATTAACTATGATGCTGCTCATGTGGCAGGATTGATTGCTGGGGGCAAGTTCCAGGATCCTTTACGTGAAGGTGCAGATACTATGACAATGAGTACTCACAAAACTTTGTTTGGTCCTCAAGGTGGTCTGGTTCTAGGTTCCGAGGAACACGAAGAGGGAATCAAAAAAGCGATGTTTCCTGGTCTTACTAGTAGTCACCATATTCATCATATGGCTGGAAAGGCAATCGCTTTTGCCGAAGCTTTAGAATTTGGAAAGGATTATGCCAGTCAAATTATTAAAAATGCAAAAGCCTTTGCTGAGGCTCTTAGTGATGTTGGATTCAAGGTTTTGGGAGAAAGTAGAGGATTCACAAAATCACATCAAATTGCAGTAAATGTTTTGGATTATTCTGATGGAGGAAAAGTTGAGGCTGAACTTGAAAAAGCAAATATCATTGTAAATAGACAACTGATTCCAGGGGACATCAAAGCTGGAAGGAATTATTTCCATCCTGGTGGAATCAGATTAGGTGTTTCTGAGATTACAAGAATTGGAATGAAACAAAAAGAAATGAAAGAAATTGCATCATTTATCAAAATGATAGTTATCGACAAAAAAGATCCCAAAAAAATCCTTCCAAAAGTCAAAGCTTTCAGAAAAGATTATCAGAAAGTTCATTATTGTTTTGACAAGAAATTAGGTGCTTACGAGTACGTAAAGTTAAGATAAAATTTTACGATGCATAATCGGTAAGAAGAGACTGATCTCCTTCATTCTTTCCAAAAACAAGATCAATTTCGTCAGATAATGCATGAATTCGGCCTTTTTGATATTCACTTACTTCGTAATTATCTACCAATCTTTTTGCTAATTTTAGATATTTTTCAACTGATCCACGAGTAATTGTTTGAATTAATTTGTGACCACAAATACAGTTTTGAATTAATGGAAGACGACGATATGATTTTCCACATGCAGTGCATCGGAAGCTTTGTCTAGCATATGCACGTAGATTTCCCATAATATCTGGTACAAGATGTGTTGATATTACATTAGATACGATTTCTGAAGTATTTACAGCATCAATCATATCGGCATTTCGAATTTGCATGTCAAGTTTATCAAGCATAGATCCTAGTGTAGAATAAGCACTTCTTGATTTTGATGTAGTAAGGGATGAGGTATTATGAGTAAAATGATAATCATAGAATTGCCTTTCTGTTTCTAATCGAGATTCTATAATTTCAACAGAATTTACAGTTGAGGCTTTATTTTGTAACAATGTTGATTTGAAGAATTCTAATGGTAATGACTTGGTAACTTCCAAGTTATGGGCTTGAGGTTGGGATTCATGTGGTAAAACCAATGGTTGGATCAGTAATGGGGCATCCATTAAGCCTCCAATCCTATCAGAAAGAAATTGTCTTGAGAAATTAAGGAGACTATCCATCAAAAGCATTATTGAATCTGCATCTCCATCTGCATCTCTTCTTTTGGCAGAGTGCCAGTTGGGAGTTGCAAAACAAACATGAGTTTCTGTAAAACCGATAATTCTCCCTACAATACCTACAGAGGTATGTGGAGCTAAACCGATTATTAGGTGACCTACTAATTCTTCAAGATTCTTTACCTTGTAAAATGATGATTTCCCATAGAATTTTTGCAACAAAATATCTAGATATTTACAGATAGAAACAAGGTATCTTCCACTTTCGTAGGGTATTATGACATCTTGCATACGAATTTCGATGATTTGGTTTTCATCTATGATTGGTTTTCCATCAATATCATGCGTATATCCTAACTCCTTGAGTTTTTCAATCGGAGTTCCTATCCAGGAAGGTTTGAACTGAGTTATGGGTGAATTTGTAGCATCAAATCGTACAGTTCCATCCTTGAAGGTAGTTAGGCCAAAATTTTGTCTAACCAGCCCCTTTTCTAGTGGTTCAGGTATCCTATCTTGGCTAATCAATTCTTTGACACCTTTGAATGGTTCTTGTGCTCGTAATCCCATTTTTTCTTGAGCATTAAGCAATCTTTCCTTTAGAGGAAATGGTCGATAGGAATGAGTTGATGCTTTTCTTTTACACTTTTCACAATATGGTGATTCTAAAATTTCTCGACAGTTTGAACATTGGTATTCTATGGATGTTTTTTCTCCACATTTTGAGCACTTTATTCCAATGGAGGGCTCATTACAATGTTGGCACTGACGATTGAAAATGTTGGTGAAAAAATTACCATGTCTTGATGCTTTCAAAAGATCTCGAGTTGGACCTCCTTTATCACTAATAGGGAATAAGACATGAGTTGGTGGTTTCATTTGACGTGCAGCTGCTTTTTCTGGTCTTCCAATCCTAACACCAATTGATGTAGAAGACTTGTTTTTGATTGAAATTCCTGATGATTCTGAAATGATTTTAGGGACGGGTTTTTCCTCAATTTTTAGAGGAGTTCTAAAGAGTAAATTATAGAAGATTTTTGCTTCGTTTTCTTCAAGAATAATGGAGTTATTTTGGAGATGTGGAACTCCTAATTTTTCTAGAATTTTTTTGACATTTTGTGGGTATTCTATAGAGTTTTCATTTAGTTTCGTTGGTTGTAAAATTTCTGATAACTCTGAAGTTGTTATTTGATCCCAAAAATAAAGATATGAAGGGTGTAGAGGAATTTGAAAGTCTAAGGAAATTTTTAAAGCTTCATCCAATGAAGGTATTTTTTCAAGAAACTGGTCTAGATACTGGTCATTAGGCTCATATTTTTCCAGTTTTTCTCTTAATTCTTCAATCCAGAATTCTTCCACATAACCTGATGGGACTAATTGGGCATTGTTTTCAAGGAAATCCCCAAATGAAATTAAAATATCTCCCAAATGTAGAATTTTTTCAATTTCTTTTTTTACTTCAATACCATGTTTGACATCTCTAATTTTTACAACGCTCCCATTTTTTAGACGAACTGTGGGTGTTTCTATGGAATCCACAAAAGCTACAGTTGCCCCCTTGCCAGGAATGTCGATCTTTATTTGAGTCCCAACTGCTATTGTGTGGTCTAAAATCTCTGCAATTACTGGATGAATTCCAACTGCAGCAAATCCCGTATTACATGAACGGCCATATCTAAGCCTAAATCCACCAAGTTTGTTAGGCATGGATAGAACAGATCTTCCAGTGATAACCTCACGCATCCTTTTTGTGGCAGCATCTTCTTGGTCATCACCAGTTTGAATAGCTCCCTTAAGGTCAGCTAGCCATTCCCAACCATCTAAATTATAGAGCGAAATTCGTTTTAGTAATTTTTTGGCTCTTCCAATTAAACCATCGTTAAGTACTCGTAAAGCCCCTCCCCTTACTCTATCTGTTTTTATCCTAACCATTCCTTTGTGATTAACTACTTCATATGGGTCGGTGTCTACACCATCAAGTTCTACAGGAAGATTTGAGATTACATGAATTATATCATCATCCAGGATGTGGAATTGGAAATTTCCCGCTTCTCTTTCGTAGATTCTTAGTTCTTCTACAAACCTTCCAGTTTCATCATCAAAGGAGTCTGCCTGATATTTTGATAGACCTACTGCTTTTCGTACATGATCAGCAATTAACATAGTTACTGCAGATTCCGTTCCTCCAGCTGACCTCATTGGACCAGCAATCGAGACAGAAAGATAATCTGAGCCATCTTTGTTTTTTTTGATTTTGACCTCACTAATGCCTTGTAGGGGGGCAATTGTGACTCCTTCTGTGACTATCGCAAGCCCAACTCTTACGGCAAGGTCTAGTTTTTCTTCTAGTGAAGCCTCTTCAAGGGAATATTTTCCTAAAGCGATCTCCTTTGAGAGAATTAAAGCCGAAAGCTCTTTTCCATTAATTTTTAATAATTCTCGAAGAGGTTCAGAAATGTCAATTTCGTGCATTTTGGCAACCCTATCTGCTAGATCAAATGCGATTTTCGGCTCAATGATTCCAGATGAATCCACCAAGGTTGATTTTGCTTCAGCAGCTTTTTCAAAGATAGTATATGTTTCAGTAGAGAGATCAGTGTAGTAATTTTGATAGTAATCAGGCATCTTTATGCCGCTTAAACGGGAAATGGCATCATTTTCCGACATTATTCAGTTCCTATTTCTTTGATTTTTGAATTGTTTTAGCAATTTCTGTAAGTTTTTTGAGACTTCCCCCTTTTTCAAGAAAAGTTCCTATTACAAGTGCGTCAGCTCCTGCATTAACAAGTTCTTTGGCGGTCTTTACCTCCTTAATTCCACCCCCAACGATTAGGAATCCATTGAATAGAGATCTTACTGTCTTTACCATTTCAGGCGTTACAGTAGATTTTGCTCCGGATCCAGCCTCAAGATAAACAAATCTCATGCCTAAGAATTGTGCTGCTAAGGAATATGCTGCAGCAATTTTGGGTTTTTCAAACGGAATTCCTCTAGCAGAGCCTACAAACCAGGCTGATGTTCCATCACCGATTACAAGGTATGCAGTAGGAAGAGGTTCAAGACCAAATTTGAGTACACTTGGGGCTCCAAGTGCTTGGGCCTGAGTAATAAAATATGGATTTTCTGAATTCATTAGAGAACTGAATAGAATTGCATCAGCATCAGGTACAACTCCTGTTACATTACCGGGAAAGAGGATAATTGGAATTTTAATTCCTTTTTTGATTCCTTTAACAACTTTAGACATTTCAATTTGATCAGTAGCAGAAGAGCCCCCTACAAGTATGGCAGAGGCACCAATTTTTTCTACTTCTTGAGCAAGTTTTTTGGAGGATTCTAGGTTTGATTCCTCAGAATCAATTAACACAAACAATAATGCATTTTTCTTTTTTAGTTCAGATTTTAGGAACGATTCGACTTTTCCTGTCATGAAATTGGTTTGTAGATGACTCTTTAAAGTTTAATTGGAATACCGTTATACAGATTTGTATAGCTATGTCGGAGTTTGATCAATCCAATTTTAACAATATTATACGTAAAATTATCAAAAAATCATTGTTTACAGAGCGACAAATTGAAATTATTTTAAATCAGAAGGATCTTCTTGAGTCCAAGTTTTCTATAACAAAAGGTGCGTATTACAGGCAGGTAGGGCAATCTAGAGAGAAATTAATTGCATTATTTTATTCAATCATCCTTTTACGCGGTTTAGGCATACTATTACCTGATGATATTGATGTGATATCCAAGCTTTCTGACCAGATAAGTGTGATAAATGATAGTGATGTTTTTCCTGAACGTGAAGATGATGTGATAAATGTGATTGATAGAGTAATTAGACAGGCATGCAATATGTGATATTGTAATATTTTTTGTAGTGTAAAGTTTGTAATGATTGTGATTAATGATGTGCGTTTGTTAATCTAAAGTGTGAATTAATGTTGTTCAATCACGATATATCACAATATAGGCATAATTTTTGTGATGTTAATCGAAATTCCTGATCCTGAAGTAATATTGAGTGTGATTATTGCTTTTTTGGTAGGTTTGGGAGGGCTATTTGCATATTACAAGTTACGCCCTATGATTAAGACATCCGAATCTGGTGATTCATCACAGTCAGAAAGGTTGGAGTATTATGAAAGGCAGTTAATTGACATGAAAATACGCCTGGATGCCTTGGAGATTGAGGGAATTGGAGAGAAATCAACAGATCCAAACCTGGAATTGAAACAGTTTCTTGAAAAAATAGCTAAAAACAATATCAAAGATATGCCATTAAAGGTCGAAGATACACTTGAGAGTGAACCTAAACCCGAAGTAGAGCCACAAAATACAACCAAGCCTGAAAACACACCTATTGTGGCTAGTTTGGATCATGCTAATGCATCAGATTACGTGTTACATCTAATCACAAAGCAACCTATGACATCACGTGACATTCAAATCACATTAAAAAAGAGTAGGGAGCACACTTCAAGACTAATGAAAAAATTATTTGATGATGGATATGTCGAAAGAAATACAGATTCAAAACCTTATCGATATTTTATTTCTGAAAAAGGAAAACAGAAGATTGGTGTTTTAGAATCTAGTCCAACTACTGTTTAATATTAATTCAAATTTTCCAAGTAACTAAATCAACTAAAAATCTGATTTTTAGGCCTAATTCCATTATTAATTATAATTTAATTAATTTATTAAATTATATATATTATTAATTTATAGAAATAATATGTCTGTACAAGAAAATGAAGTTCTAGTAAAAATTACCTCAGCAGGGACTATATCAATACCAAAACAATTCCGAAAATATATGGATGTTCAAAAAGGAGAATATGTAAAGTTGATCTTAGGGAAAGACCGTTTGATTGTGCGTAAAATTATCATTTCGTGATTTTATTTTTGTTTTTGACTAAGTTTAATGGTTTGATAAGTCCACTCTCTCCCCGTTCTAACTCTGTCAATTTTACCCTTGGTAGAGAACCTGGATAAGTAAGTGGAAATAATACTCAATTTTACTGGCTCATTATATTCATCTTCATATTTTTCTAAAATATTTGTGGATGTGAATTTGCCCATTGGGAAGAATTTATCCACTATATGCCAAATTTTGGCTCCTATTGAATCAATATTCGTAGTTTCTTGTTCCTCTTCAATATTCATCAAGTCCATCATTTCAAAAATCTTTAGGACTTTATCTCGAGTAACATTTCCTTCTAATTTGATATCATATCGTGCTCCATCAGAGTCCTCCATATCGATACGTATTCGTTTTTTTGCCATCTTTAAGATCTATGAGGATCGAATGTTAACAGTTCAATGGATCCGCGAAGTTTTGTTAACTAAAAGGTTTGTTAACATTGACTGCCTAGCCCACGCCTAACCCTATTTTTGTTATTAACAATCTAGAGGGTATTTTTAGATGATAATTGGGTATTTTCGTGCCTGGAATGGAAATGAAGGGGTTGGTTTTGAGATATTCACATTGTTAACGTCATTCTTAACGCCTGGAATGGAAATAAAGGGGGTAAAATGGCCTTTTTTGGGAATTTCTTAACATAAAATTAACAAAATGTTAACTCAAAACAATTGGATTTACCCACACACCAATATTTCCACTCTATCTTTTTCTTAATTTTTTTTTTTGAGAAAATCTAACTAAAAATAATTAATTACAAACTAAACTAGAGTTACTATTCTATTCTATACTCTCTTAATTCAGATATGGTTATGATGTTATCTAGTAGAAATGTAGGTGTGTGAGTATGGAAGACCCAATTGATAGATTACTTGATGCAGCTGAATCAGGAAAATCCATAATAAAAAACCGTGATATCCTTCATTTTACCTATATTCCTGCGACCATTCAACATAGAAACTCAGAACAGGAACAAGTTACTCAATCATTATTACCAATTCTCAAACAATCACGTCCATCCAATCTTTTAGTCTATGGTAAACCTGGAACTGGAAAGACTTTGGTAGTTAAGAAGGTAATTTCTAAAATTCAAGAGAGAGTGGAAAAATCAAATTTCCCAATTAAATTAATCTATACAAACTCAAAAGATGAAACCACCCTCTATGGATTGTTAGTCAGTCTTGGAAGGCAATTAGAATTAGGCGAAAAAGAACTACCAACCACAGGATTAGCAATAAGTGAGGTTTTCAAACGAATCCTGAACACCATAGAAGTAAGCAAAGTCAACGCAATTTTTGTTATAGATGAAATTGATTATCTAGCTCAACTTGTCTCAAAAACAGGTAAGGATATCCTGTACCAACTAACAAGAGCAAATGAAAGGCTTAACCAAGGATCCTTAACTTTGGTTGGAATCTCAAATGACCTTACCTTCAAAGAAAAATTGGATCCTAGGGTCATTAGCAGCCTAGGAGAAGAAGAAATTGTATTTACGAACTATAATGTGGAGCAAATCAAGAAAATTCTTGAAGAAAGAATCAACCAGGCATTTATTCCCAATACGGTCCAAGAACCTGCTCTAAACCTATGTGCTGCCCTTGCAGGTGGTGAACATGGAGATGCAAGAAGGGCAATAGATTTGATTCGGGTAGCAGGAGAAATTGCCGAAAGACAGCAATCAGACCAAGTAACAGAAGACCACGTACGTGAGGCATCTCTAAAAATTGAGGAAAATAAAGAGGAAACATCACTCAAATCATACCCCCTTCATGAAAAATTACTAATCTTAGCAATTATGAAGGCCGGCGGACAGTCAACAGGAGAAATCTATGCCTCCTACAAGGCATTATGCAAAATAGTAGGTCGAGATGAGCTTACCCAACGAAGAATTACTCAAATGCTAAGTGAAATAGAGTTATCTGGAATTATCACTGGTAGACTTGTCCATCAAGGTATCCATGGAAGAACAAAAAAATACAAACTCACTATTGCTCCTGAATTGGTAAAAAAGACCTTCAAAGATGATTTAACTTTGCAAGATATTGTCTAGTTTTGAATTATAATTTTGATGCAATACCTGAAATGTCTTCAAGTTCACCATCAACGCAATTCCAGGATTAGGGGTCATTCCAACACTTGCCTGAAACGGAGTCTGATTTTGCCACGATCCGGAGTTTATCAAAAGAATACCCTTGTACATATCCAACTGGGCTCTATGCACATGACCGACATGAAAGATATCTGGAATCTCATCAATCACCATCAAATCTTCACTCTCAGGTGCAATTGGCGTCTGACTTCCATAAATTGGACTTAGGTGTCTGGCACGAAGCAGATGTTTCATTACATTTGTAGGGCTATCATAGCTCAATCCTGGGGTGGTTTTTACAATATCATCAATACTTTGACCATGAAACATTAACACCTTTACACCATTCAAAGAAAGAACAGCAGGATTACCAACCATTATCACATTCTCTTTTTCCCAAAGACTGGAATTGTATTTTTTAGGTATAGCCGGCTGAGGAAGTGCCCTTCTTCCTGGGTCGTGGTTTCCAGGCATGATGAATATTTTGATGTAATCTGGAATCTTACTGATTAAATCTTCCATCTTTTTTAGTT
Source organism: Nitrosopumilaceae archaeon (assembly GCA_049414205.1). Lineage (GTDB taxonomy): Archaea > Thermoproteota > Nitrososphaeria > Nitrososphaerales > Nitrosopumilaceae > Nitrosomaritimum. Next base: position 100,697 of record JBMSGE010000001.1, on the reverse strand, counting down.
GCTCTTCAATGGTTTGACAAACTAATTCCTTATCTTGATTAGGATAAATTCCGACACCATCAACTGCGTCTCCTCCAATTAGAACAAATCGGATTTTACGCGCTACCGGATCTGGGCTGGATAACCATGAAATAAACTCAGAAAGTTCCTCTTCCATGAAATACTTACTTCCAATATGTAAATCAGACAAAAAGACCGCATAAACCTCAGATTCGGATTTGTTTGAGGCCTGATCAGGAATATCAGGAGGAATCAAATCCTTGATAATAAAACCAGAATTCTTCCCAATTCCTACCCTTGCCATAATAAACTGGTCATTTAGAAGGGTATCTGCGGTTTTTTGTAATTCATTATCAAAAATTATGCCTTCAAATGAGCCTGAAGGATCCTCTAAAATTAATTTCGTAATGTTTCTCTCTGTAATTCTGGCCGTTACTAAACCACAGACATACATATCATCCTCAGATTGGGCTGATTTGACTGAAGTAATGGATTTTAACATCCTTGATTCGGGTCTGTCAGAAATTATTCTTTTTAATTTGTTAAATCGACTTGCAAATAATGAATTATAACCACTTATGCCTTCACCACTTGTAATTTTTGTAGTGGGATCAAAGAGTACCTTGTACTCAGCTTCCAAACTTGGATCATCTTTTATTCCAAAATAACTCTCCAAATCATCCTGATTGATTTGAAATAATTTTTTCCTGGTTTTCTCTCTAACAATGTCCTTGATTATTTTTTCTAGTTTTTTTACGTCTACATTTTCCAAAAACTCAAAAGCATCCGGATGAATCTGAAATCCCTTATTTAGTGCGTAGTTTAGTGCAAAAGTTAACTCCTTTTTCAACATCGAAGAATAATATCTGGTTTAATTAAATCTGCGCCTACTAAGAACCCTCAAATATTGAATGAAGAAAATGAGACTGTGTCCAGAATTAGAATAATCACATTCTTTGTCTTTATGGGATTATTCACCGCAGCTTTTCAATTAGGGTCAATGTCAGAAGTAAGTGAAGACGAGGCAAATATCTTCATGAAGGAATTTGAAAAATTAGTTGAAGACATAGATGCCATTGGGATTTTTGTTCATAATACTACCATCTCATTACCAATGTTTATCCCAGGCTTTGGTGTAGCATGGGGACTATTTTCTGCGTGGTCTACAGGATTTGCCTTTGCTGCTATAGTCTCAATTACACCCGAATTAGAAAAAATCCCACCTCTTACAATCCTGTTTCTATCTCCATTTGGACTGATGGAGCTTTTTGCATATTCCCTTGCAACGTCACGAAGTTTTATTTTGATTAGGGCAATTACAAAAAAAACCAATCTTACTCCTTTCTTAAAACCAACAATTATTGAGATTGGAATAGTAGTTGGTCTACTTTTAGCTGGTGGATTTTTAGAAGATTATATGATCAAGCTTGCCCAAGAAGAAGGCTTTGAAATGCCGTCTCTCTAGCATCGAAAAACCCGTGGATTTGTGTATCCAGTCTAAAATTCTTTAGTAGCAAATTATAAACCAAATTAACAGGAAAATATACTGTGAATCTTGCACTTTTAGGACTGGCAGCTTTACTTACTATTACGTCTGGATTTTTCATAAATGATGCATTTGCAGAAGTTAATGAGAATTCGGCCTATCTTATAGAGGGCTCAGGGTTTGCTGTTACTGAGAAAATTATTAGGCTTTCAGAAATTGATATTGGTTTATCCTCACATCAACAATCCGGTAGTAGTATTGACTTTCTAATAGAAGATGGATTCATCACATTAGATAATGAAGATTTTGTAATATCTGAACTTGAAGGAAAATTTCTTCGTGAAGGACGCTATATTCGAATAAATGGAAATATCGAAAGTGCTCAGGGATTTGATACAACCATAAGCTTCTTTGGTCGTTTAGTCGAAGAAAGTCAAGATGCCTCAGTTTACGGATTTACAGGAAGAATTACCACTTTAGATAATTCATACAAAATAATCTACACTGCAAAATTATCACAATTAACAAAAATTGTTGAAATTACAGAAACTAGCCCTACAGAAGAAATTCTTACAATTAGAATTCTTCCAGGCTCTTCTACCCAGGGGATAGCAAGTAGCTATATCCCAAGTGGTGAGACTCGTGATCCACGGATTGGTGACTCTACCTCATTGAGATTAGGATATTATTCTCAAGATAGGATAACTCTTGAACCTGGAACCAGTGTAATTTTTCTAAATGAAGATAGTGTTCCCCATAGCATTGAAAGTGGAAAGGAAAATTATGGAGATAGGCACGATCCCTATACCCCAGATGGAAGAATTGTAACCGAAAACATTGAACCAGGAGAATCCCTAACCATCACATTTGATGAAACAGGTTTTTACAGATTGTATGATCCTGCTTATCCTTGGATGGAAATAATTGTATACTCATTCCCAGATGTTGATAATCTTATTCTAGGTACAACCAAAAATCAGCAAGGAAACTAGTTTTCCCACTGCCACCTGTAATTCATGTAGGAATCTAATTCTGTTTGGTTGAAAACCATTACAGACAAATCAGAAAACTCTTTTCCTTCCAAATCTTTTACATTACCTTGAAAACTTGTTTCCTCATCGGTTGTCAGGGATTCAAATACATGAACCTTCATACTCTCGGTCTTGAAATTATTTTTTCTAAGATAAAATGCAATCTCAGAAGGCATGAAATGCTTGTCGGGTTGTTTTGGCCAAGGTCGAGGAACCAAAATAACACTATACCCATCAATTAGGGCCTTTTGCAATTCCAGCTTTTTTTCTTCTATAGAAGTAGTGACATGCAAAGTAATCACCTTTGATTTATCCAAAGGAACTCTGGTTTTTGCAGCTGCCACCTGAATGGAGCTAATTCCAGGAATTACTTCCACATCTCCAAAAATCTCAATTAATCTATCCACAACTTCTGATTCAGAAAAATTAACATCCCCCGTAAACGGAACAACCAAAACTCGATCGCCTAAAACAGGTAAGATTTGTTGATAAGATTCTTCCTGATTATTCATTGTGATTTCATGAACTTCCTTACCGTCCAAAAACTCCTCAATTGTCTTTAATGTGTACTTGTATCCAATTACTACATCGCAATTTTGGATTATTTCCTTGACGGCCTGTGTGACATATTTTGGAGACCCAGGACCTACACCAACTGCAAATATTTTTCCCAATTTTACCTCGTAATTTTTTGTCTATCTTTAATATATTGAACAAAAGGTTCCCAATCAACTTTCATGTATTTTGTAGGCTCCTTTGCAGGATATTTGACCCAATCTTGAGCAATAGAGTACTGATGTTTTTCTATTTTCCCATCTTCTTCATACTCCATTAGCAATACACTTCCCCAATCCTTTTCTTCAAAAGAAATATCCAAAATATCATCAAAACGTAATTCTACATTCTTTTCATTTTCCATATCTTCTTCCAAATTACTTTCATCATAACCGTCATGAGTAATTATGGTGTCTTTAGATTTTAAAAAATGAACAGTTTGCCTTTGCCTTATTGCATCCCACCATTTCTTTTTAGCCTCAGTTTTATGAACAAACATGAGATGCTTGTCTGTTAAAATTAGCATGCCTTCACGTCCTCCTATGGAAAAGAATTTTTTTGATTCCCTCCAGATTGAAACTAAATGTGCCTGAATTTTTTCATCAGGGTCCATGATGGTAATTAAAATTAACTTGTTAAAAACTAATACAATTAGCTTTTATGGAAGAGACCTAAAGAAATTTTGTTGCATAAAATTCTTATCATATTTGCTCTAACAATCACGTTAATACCTCTCACCAGTCAATCGTTTGCACAATCTGAAGACAAATTAGCTATATTGGAGACAAGCCAAGGAAATATTATAATCGAGTTTTTCCCTGAAGTCGCACCAGATCATGTTGCAAACTTCATGAATTTGACTGATAGTGGATTTTATGATGGAGTATTATTTCATAGAATAATTCCTGGATTTATGATTCAGGGTGGAGATCCCAATACGATTGATGGTGATCCTAGCACTTGGGGAACTGGCGGTCCATCACATTCTGTAAATGCTGAATTCAATGACATAAAACATAATCGCGGTATTGTTTCAATGGCAAGATCTCAGGACCCTAACAGTGGAGGTTCACAATTTTTCATTGTGCATCAAAATTCTAATTTCTTGGATCAACAGTATACAGTATTTGGAAGAATTGTAACTGATGAAAGCTTTGAAACCCTAGATAAGATTGCATCAGTAGAAACTGGACAAAGAGATATTCCCGTTAATACAGATGAAGTAAAAATTACAAAAGTTTCCTTGATAAACCGTGCCGATGTAACTGATTTGCTTGAATTAGGTGAGCCTGAAAGGGTTAATTCAAGTCAAGATACTCCTTTACAACCCACTGAAGGCACTGGAAGTCAATTATTTGAAAATGAAAAGTTAGATCTGGCTTTTAGTGCACCGGAAGGATGGTTCTTACAAGAGCCAGAAAAAATGGATGAAAACACTCCGGATGTTGTGGCTGTAGGTCCCAAGGTAGGCGAAATTAACCCTGTAATCTCTTTGCGAGTTATTGAAAAAGAGGGAAAAACATTTGATGATTTCATAGAAGAGAAAAACGAATTATTACAAGAGGTAGTTTCAACTGGCAATTTGGAAATAATCTCCCAAGAAAAATCAACCATTAACGGTAAACAAGCATACATTACAAATGCAATAGGAATTTTCCAAAGCGGTGGTGCATCATTTGATGTAAAATTCAAAGAAACAACAATTGTCGGAGATGATAAATTTTACACTTTTGCCTATAGTAATGGAATAAATGATTTTGAAAACCAACTACCAAGATATGATGATTCAATTGATTCTTTCCAAATTTTATCTGAACCTACTAATGAAGAAACAACTGAACAGGTAGATGAAGGTGGTGGATGTTTAATTGCAACGGCTACTTTTGGATCTGAGCTTGCACCTCAAGTACAGCAATTAAGAGAATTAAGAGATAATACAATTCTTTCAACACAATCTGGTGTTGCTTTTATGACAGGATTCAACCAATTGTATTATTCATTTTCACCTACTATAGCTGATTTGGAGCGTGAAAATCCAGTTTTCAAAGAGGGAGTAAAACTTGCTATCACTCCAATGCTTACTACATTATCTATACTAAATCATGTAGATATTGATTCAGAAATTGAGATGTTTGGATTCGGTATTAGCATTATAGCATTAAACATAGGAATGTATTTTGTTGCTCCTGCAATTCTAATTCATAGATTCAAAAAATAAATCGAAAAATTTTTCTGAATACATTCAACTAATTTTACCATACATCATCAACTTCATCAAGAACCTTGTATTCTTTAGTTGGTTTCTTGTCTTCAAATTTAAGTCGCGAAATATCCCTATCAAAAAGTAAATCTATAGTCCAATCCAAAAATACTCTCAATCTTTTGTCCCATCTAGGTATCTTAGATAGATACACATTTCTCCACAAAAACCAAGCCCAGATACCACTAATATTCATGCCAAAAAATGAGGCAACACCATTTCTTTTTCCAATAATGGCCATCTGCCCTCTAGATACATATTCAAATTTTTTCATTTTCTCATTTCTGATTAAAGAATGCAAATTATATGCTGCAGTTTTTGCTTGAGCCTCTGCCAACTGAGCAGTAGGAGCAAAGGGTCTTTCAGTTTTAGGATCCAAAAAGAGAGCACAATCACCAATCGCAAAAACTCCAGGAAAATCAGCTACTTCTAAAAAGTCATTGACAATAATTTTCCCTCGTTCTGTTTTGAACATAGATCTCTTGATGGTGTTTACCGGGGTTACTCCAGCAGTCCAAATTACAGTTCTTGTTTGTATTGCTTCTGTTTCTGGATCTTGATTTTCAGATTTTTCTACAATTTTTTTCATCTTAATTTCAAAACCATCAAAACTAGTTACAGCTGTTTTCAATTTAATTTCAATTCCGTGTTTGTTTAGTAAACGATGTGCAAACTTTGCAAGCTTTTCATCAAAACCAGGCAAAATATTTGGTAGAGCCTCTAAGACTACCACGTTAATGTCGTTCTTGTTTATTTTTGGATAATATTTTGCCGCATCTAAAAGCAGATCCATTAACTCACCAGCAGTTTCAATTCCCGCAAATCCACCTCCAACAATAACAAAGGTAAGCAAACTTTCTCTGAGAATTGGATTCGATTCATTTTCTGCCTGTTCAAGCATATCAATTACTCTATTCCTAACGGTCATGGCATCGTTTAGATTCTTCATGGTGTAAGCGTGTTCCTCAAGGTCACTCATGCCAAAAAAGTTAGTTTCACTACCAAGAGAAACTACAAGAAAATCATAATGAATTGAAACTCCTCTCTTTTCATTGGTACCCCATAAATTTACAATCTTACCGTAGGGATCGATATTTTTTACTCTACCCTCATAAAATGTAGTTTTTTTAACAATTGTGCGAATTGGCATAACAATATGTCTGGTTGCCAACATACCAGCAGCAACCTGAGGAAGCATTGGAGTAAATAAAAGAAAATTATCTTCACTAATTAACACAATCTCAACATCATCATTATTTTTGAAATATCCCTCTAATTTTCTGGTGCATTCTACTCCGCCATACCCGCCACCCAAAATGACGATTTTCTTCTTTTTTTCAACCAATTGGATATTTCCTACAAATCAGACGAATATATCCTATGAGATCAGTTTTCAATTAATGCCTTGAATCAAGCCGTCCGAAGTATTGCAGAATGAAGAACGTCATATGCCTTTGACGAATCTCTCTCATTTAGAATCAAGATAATGTTGTCTTGACTGAAAAAGGCATTTACCAATTCTATTCCGTTATCATGCAAGACCTCAGCAACATAAGATACAACATCGGATTTGTTTTGATTTGGTGGAATTGAGATTCTGATTTTGGCCAGACCTGTACTAAAGATATTTTCTCTATTAGGAATGGCATCAAAAATCTCTCTTACATCATCCAAATCTTCTGCTAGAAACCTAAAGGTGTCTGAAGACCTAAAAAAATCATAATTTGTAGTGATCTTGGAAAACTTGTCTAAAATTGTTAAAGGATCAATATTTTGTGAATCTTTCATAGAAAATTTGATGTCAACTATTCCATCGGTAAGTGCCAATCTAGCATTTTTTAAGACTAATTGCTCTTCTACTTCTTCTTTAACTTCAAGCGAATCTGCAAATCTTTTGATTGCAACTACAATAGTATTCAAATTAATAGAATTTCCAAGAGACCTCTCTATTTCGGGCTGTATCTTTACAGCAAGAGCAGTATAATTAATCAAATCCATTTTAAGACAATCAAAAATAGAACGATTTCTGGTAATTGTTTCTCTAACTATTTCGGGAACAGACATGTTCGTGATTCTCATCAAATAATCTTATATAATGTCAAATATAATAGCATTTTGTAAAAAATCAGGTAAATGTAAGTAATGTTTAAATAATGTCATAGGTATTACATATATTAGATAAATATGACAATATTTGATGATGAATTCAATAGAATCTTCAAAAAAATGTCAAACTCTTTTTTCCAAATCGATGACATTTTTGAAGATTTCAAAAACAATGGTACCAATACAGGTCCACACTATTACGGTTATACAATGACAGTTGGTCCTGACGGAAAGCCCGTTGTAAAGGAGTATGGCAATATGAAGCCTGAGTTGGCTCAAACATCTAGTACAAGAGAGCCTTTGGTGGATTCTATAATTGATGAAAAAGAAAAAGTTGTAAAACTTGTTGCAGAAATGCCAGGAGTTGAAAAATCCGATGTTAAGATTTTGGTACAAGGAAAATCAGTAGATATTTCTGCAGAACATAATGAAAAGAAATACCATGTTAACGTGCCAATAAAATTTCATGTGGACGAAAATTCTGCAAAAGCTTCTTACAAAAATGGAATTCTTGAACTGGTGTTTAAGCTAGTTGAAGAAGTAAAGCCAGAAGGCAAAAGGGTGGAGGTTGAATAAACCCCTCAAAATTTTTATGGTGATAATATGAGCGAAATTATTTTAAAAATTAATGAAGTGCCACAGCAACATGTGGGACGAGGAAGAGCAATCATTGATCCAAAAATAATAGAGGATAACAGTTGGAATACTGGCCAAATTTTAGAATTAACCTATAACAAAAAAACACACGTTAAACTTTGGCCAGGTTCCCCAGATGAATATGGAACAGGGATTATCCAAATTGATGGTATAACAAGACAAAATATCGGTGCAGGAATTGGAGATAAAATTACTGTAAAAGCAGTTGAGGCAATAAATGCTGAACAAATTGTTTTATCACCCACTGAAAAAATTGCAGCAGAAGGATTGCAAGAATATATGGCTTATAATTATTTGAACCATGTATTTACAACAGGAGATACAATTTCTCTTAGTACTCAAATGGGAAGCAAGGTCCAATTCGTAATTACAAGTACAAAACCATCAAAACCAGTAATTGTTACAGACAAAACAATCTTCAAACTTGGTCCAATGACTAAAGCCGTTGATTCAACTATCCCTAGAGTAACATATGATGAATTAGGAGGCTTGAAAAATGAAGTTCAAAAAATCCGTGAAATGGTAGAACTACCTATGAGACACCCTGAGTTGTTTGAAAAAATTGGAGTCGAAGCACCTAAGGGAGTTTTATTATATGGACCACCAGGAACAGGAAAGACCCTTTTAGCTAAGGCTGTTGCCGGAGAGACTAATGCTCACTTTATCTCTCTTAGCGGACCAGAAATTATGGGAAAATACTACGGTGAAAGTGAAGAAAGGATAAGAGAAATCTTCAAACAAGCAGAAGAAAATTCTCCTAGCATAATTTTCATCGATGAAATAGATTCTATTGCTCCAAAAAGAGACGAAGTATCTGGTGAAGTTGAAAAACGAATTGTATCTCAACTATTGACATTAATGGATGGTATGAAAAGTCGTGGAAAAGTTGTAGTTATTGCAGCAACTAACAGACCAGATTCCATTGATCCCGCATTAAGAAGACCTGGTAGATTAGATAGAGAAATAGAAATTGGAATTCCAGATGACGAGGGAAGACTTGAAATCCTTTCAATTCACACTCGCGGAATGCCGATTGATGAAAAAGTAGATCTTATACAAATTTCTAAAACAACTCATGGTTTTGTTGGAGCAGACTTGGAAGTTTTATCAAAAGAAGCAGCCATGAGATCCCTCAGAAGAATATTACCAGAAATTGATTTGGATGAAGAAAAAATCTCAGCAGAAATTCTCCAAAAAATTCAGATAACCAGTGAAGATTTCAGAGATGCCCTAAAAGAAGTTCGTCCTAGCGCTTTACGAGAGGTTCAAGTTCAAGTTCCTAACGTTAGTTGGGACGATGTAGGTGGACTTGAAGGACTAAAGGAGGAACTTCGTGAAGCAGTAGAATGGCCTATCAAACACAAAGAAGCCTTTGATTATGTAGATGTCGAAACTCCAAAAGGAATTTTACTACACGGACCACCCGGAACTGGAAAAACCCTGATTGCTAAAGCATTGGCCAAAATGACTGAATCGAACTTTATCAGTATCAAAGGACCAGAATTACTTTCAAAATGGGTAGGTGAATCAGAAAAAGGCGTAAGAGAAATTTTCAGAAAAGCTAGACAAGCTGCACCATGTATAATTTTCCTTGATGAAGTAGACGCACTTGTACCAAGAAGAGGAAGTGGAGGATCAGGATCACATGTAACAGAAAATGTTGTTTCACAAATTCTCACAGAAATAGATGGACTTGAGGAACTTCACAATGTCTTGATAATTGGAGCTACCAATAGACTTGACATCGTTGATGAAGCCTTACTTAGACCTGGTCGATTTGACAGAATTATACAAGTACCAAATCCTGATAGCAAAGGAAGAGAGCAAATATTCAACATCCACACCAAAAAGAAACCACTGGCTGAAGATGTAAGCATCTCCAAGTTAGTAGGTCTTACTGAAGGATTCAGTGGAGCTGAAATTGCAGCAGTAGCTAATAGAGCCGCAATAGCAGCTCTAAAACGCTATGTTGGAGGAAAATCTGAAAACATTAAAGGAATCAAAGTAACACAACAAGATCTCATAGACGCTATTGATAAAGTCAAGCCTAGAAAAGTGGAATCTCCGATGACACATTCGATAAAATAGTCTAAATACTAAGGAAGTTGACCTAATTTATGAAATTATATCTTGACTTTGAACCATGCCAAGAATGCAATACAATGATGAAGGAATTGAGTAGTCCAGAAATGTTGCTTGCAGATGAGACAACAAGAAGTACTGAATCAGCAAAATTCCTAAGACATCTTACATACAATCACAATGAAGTAGTCCAAGCTGTAATGGAAGATTTACCTAAACAAAAAAGAGATCAAGAATTTGATTTCTTCAAATGATCACCCTCCAAATTTTATACCCATTATCACACTTAGAAAATAGTAATCATATTCATATACAAAAAATAAATTCATTATTTTGGTGATGTTTGTATTGAATAGAAAAATTGTCTATTTATCTACTATAATCGCATTTTCGTTGATTTTAGTAAATCCTGCATATTCTCAAGAACCAGGACCCCCAAAAATACCTGAACCCTCTCCAGAACCACAACCAATACCTATTCCAGAACCAGAACCAATCAGAGAACCATTTCCAGAAGAGAGTGACACTGAAAAAATACAAAGGTTATCAAAAGAAAATACACAACTTAGGGAAGAAAATCTGCAATTAAAAATTCAAGTAACTGAATTAAACAAAATAATAGAAAACCTACAAGCCATTACTTTGGAACAAATCAAAGTAATAATGCAATTAGTACAGCAACTCCAAGAGGCAATTTTTTCGATGCCTTCTTCTTCACCAACAAATCTGTGAATTCCTTGAAATTCTAGTCTACTATCTTGAGAGTTTTTTTGATCAGAGTAGCTCTATTCCTAATAGTAACGTCACTTACTCCAGATTCATTTGAAAACTTCTTTTGACTAATTTTTTCTCCATTTAAAATAGAGGCAATATACAATGATGCAGCTGCCTGTGCAACAGGATGTTTTCCTGCAGTAATTTTCTGGTCTTCACATCTTTTTAAAATCTCAAACGCATCTCTTTTTGTTTTTTCACTCAAATTCATATTGTTTGAAATCTTGGCGATAAATGAAGTAGTATCATACTGATTTAGGCTCAATCCTAGTTTCTTGATAATGGTTCTAAGATCCCTTGATAAAATTCTCCTCTCCACATTTCCGGCATCTGCTATATCATCTAATGTTCTGGGTATGTTGTTTTGTCTACATGAGGCATATAATGATGCAGAAATTAATGAAGCCATAGTTCTACCTCTAGTAAGTTTTGCACCAACTGCTTTTCTGTAAATATAGGCCGCATTTTCAACGACATTATCAGGAACTCCAATCTTTGTTTTCATTCCATGTAAAAGAGTGAATGCTTTGCTTAATGACGAAGTTTTTCTAGATTTGCTTCTTTGATCCCACGTACGAAGTCGATTGAATTCGTATTTGGTTTTACTTGATAAACTCTTTCCAGATGAATCCTTATCTGCTCCTATTACAGTAGATAGTCCTTTATCAAACATTGTCAAGGATCCTCCAGGACCTGTTCGTGCATTTTTCATAAAATCTTCTGCGCTATAACTTCGATTTTCATTTGTAGTATCATCTAAGTTTTGCACTAAGACAAGCCCGCAACCCCCACAAAAAACTTCTCCTCTATCAGAATCAGTAATCACAGGGTAGGTTTTGCAAGTATCGAGCTGACACTTGACATCATAATCACTAGAATAATACGCTACCACTACTGTTTCTTATGTACATCCACCAGATAAAAGGAAGATGAAACCGGTAATTTTGAAAAAGGAAATAATTTTCAATTACTAAAAATTCCTTAAAATTTTTCTAAAAATAAAACTTAGCTGAGATACATTATACATTGTATTAAATGTTAAAAATAAAACAAAAATATTTTTTGAAAAAACTATTTCTTAATTGAATCAAGAGAATGCCCACGATTAACAATCATTTGAATTACCGCATCAATTGGATATTCAATACCATGTTCTTCCTCAAAATGTACTCTTAATTTCTCAAGTAGTTCGAGACTTTTTTCTCCTTCTAGAGAAAAATTACACTCAAAACCATATTCTTCACAACGAAGCTTAAGGGTCATCAGCGTGAAAAAATATTGAGCCTATAAAAATCCTAGGTACGTATTCCAATACTCCTAAAATTTTTCAACTGTATGTTAATACTAAATAAAACTAAATTCTCAGGATAGAAAATGAAGGGTTTAGAGTTTGTTTTTTTGGCAGCAGGGTCTGTTTTTGGAGCTTTCCTAAGGTACAAAATTACAGAGTCTCCTTTGATTTTCAATACTTTACCCCTTAACGTTTTGATTGTTAACGTAATTGGCGCTTTTATCTTAGGAATTTTTGTAATTTTATCTGAACAGTGGAATTTAGATGGAAGATATTCATTACTAGCTGCTGTAGGATTTTGTGGTTCATTAACTACAATGTCTTCTTTTGCACTAGATTCAAGCAATCTCTTAGACAACCAACACTATGGGGCTTTAGCTGTGAATATTTTAGCAAACATAGGATTATCTATCGGAGCTCTTATTGCTGGCAAATCTGTAATGTCAGCAATAGTGAACAGTTGATTAGTTATATGGACTGTATTGTTTGTAGACTTTAATTACCGACTCGTGATACATTTTTTGTATATCTTCTTCAGTTGATACTGCAAGCTGATTTACAAGATCTGTAGCAGTAATCATTCCCACCACAATATCATTATCGATAACTGGTAATTTTCGAATGTCCCTGGAGTACATTAAATCGGCTGCCATCAAAACTGTCTCGTCCGGACTGGTTGCAATAAGTGGAGTTGACATGATTTGTTTTACTGGAGTTGTAATCTGATAGGCATGCGCAACAATTTTCACGGCAAAATCTCTATCAGTAACAATACCCACTGGAGTATTATTTTCCATAACAATCACTGCACCAACTTTTGCATCTTCCATCATTTTTGCTGCTTCATTTACGGTAATCCCCGCATCTACTGAAATTACAGATTTAGTCATAATATCCTTAACAGTTATTGATCTTGCATCTTGTTCCATACTGATTTGATTTCCATCTTCACATATTATAGAGATTTCCCTAATCTCATTATTGAAAATCAATTCGTAGAATATAACCCAAATTCTTATCCCCGATACCTCTAAAACTTCTTAAATTCTCTTGAATTATCATTCCAATATGCAGAAAATTAAAAAAATTCTCGTCCCCTTAGACGGTTCTAAAAACTCACTTAGAGGACTAGATGAAGCAATTTATCTTGCAAGGCAATGTCAGGCAACAATTACAGGTTTGTATGTGGTTCCTATGGCTAAACCCAAAACTAATTCTCAGATTTCATATGTAGAAAAATATCTTCTCAATAATGCCGCAAAATTCATGTCCAAAGCAAAAAAACGCTCAGCACAAAATGGAATTCTCTTTGATGATAAAATAGTATATGGTGATGAGGGTCCCAAAATCATTAATTTTGCAGCCAGCAAATCTTATGATATCATAATACTAGGGTCTAGAGGAATGAGTTCCCTCAAAGAGGCTTTTCTTGGAAGTACTTCTAATTACGTTCTACATAAATCCAAAATCCCGGTATTAATTGTCAAGTAACTAAATTTACCAATCAAGCTTCGTAGGATGAAAATGGGGATCTTTATTAGAATATAATTCCCGAATAAACTATGGCTCATACCTTTGTCAAGGATGTTATGATTAGCAACGTTGCTGCATTAGATTCCTCTTCAATGATTAAAGGTGCAGCAAAATTAATGGATGAGAAAAACATAGGATGTGTTATCGTAACCGAAAATAATATGCCCATAGGAATTCTTACTGAAAGAGATTTTGTAAAAAGAATTGCATCTAAAGAAAAACCGTTGGCCTCTCCTCTTAAAGAAGTAATGTCCTCCCCACTGATCTCAATTGATCCTGATGAAACTGTTTGGGAAGCAGCAGAACAAATGAAAGTAAACAATATTCACAAATTACCAGTCATAAAAGAAAATAAAATTACTGGAATAATCACAACTTCTGATCTAGTAGAAATTTGTAGTGTCGGATCAGATTCTGAAATGAGGCGAATTTGCGATGAAATACTTACAAGAATGCAAAAGGAATAGCTAAAGAAATTGGTTTATTCATATCAAGTAATAAAATTTCAAACAATTTCCTTTGTTCAAGGAACTCAATGGTCACAATCAATTGGTGATAAAGGAATTTTGTATAAAGCTACCAAAGATCCATATTCTAAAATAATAATTCAGTCTGTAGCTGGTTCTAAAAAATTATTCCGGGTTCCAAAAGATAGAACAGTTATTGTCGATCAAGATACTGTTCACTTTTTAGGGGAATTATCATGAAATTATCTTACAATCAATACAGGACATTTTGCATTCTCAGAAACCCTTCTACTGACACTTCCAAGAGTCTTTAATTTCCCAATTCCATGAAGACCATGACTTCCAATTACTATTAATGAAATTTTTTTCTTTGATGCAAAATCTAGAATTTTACTGGAAATTTCCCCTTCAGAAATAACATATGACGCAGTAATTCCCTTTGATTCACATTTTTTCAATGCATTTTTTAACATTTTTTCAGTATCTGCTTTAACTGATTTTGACCACTTCTTTATGGTGTCCTTTTCTTTTTTTGATTTTATTATTCCAAGCAATCCTGGAGGAGAAACATATCCTACATTCACAACTGAAAATAGAATTATTTCTGAATCTAAATTATGAGCCAGCTCTGTTGCTCTTGTAAGGGCTTTTACAGAATATTTGGAGCCATCATACGGAACTAAAATCTTGGTTAACATTTTGGAAAACATATTATCACTACTTTACTACTAACACCGGTATTTTGGACTTATGAACAATTGCATTTGCAACACTTCCCAAAAAGGCTTCTTTTATTCCACTTTGTCCTCTGGATCCAATTACAATTATGTGAAATTTTCCTTTTCGGGATAATTCCTCAATTTCTACAGTTGGACTCCCAAAAATGATCTTGGACTTGAAAACAATTCCCTTCTGAGCACTTCTTCTTTTTGCATGTTCCATGAATCTTTTAGCTTCTTTGCTAAGATGAATTTGAAATGGCATAATTGCGTCAGCTAGATTTCTGGGATAAATTGGTATAATATACAAACCTGTAATTGTTGCCTGACATTGCCTTGCAAGATAAATTGCTTCATCTAGTCCTCTAAGTGAGTTTTTAGAACCGTCTAAGGGGACGAGAATTTTTTTAATTTTTTTCCTTATCATTTCCATCTTCACTTAAATTTACGATTTAATAACAGTTCAAGATTATCAGTTTTAATAACTATCTCATCAATTGATTTTCAAGAGTTTAGTTTAATATTCGTCAATTATATTTTTGATTATGAAAAAATCTCTTTACATGAATATTTTAGTTCCTTTAGATGGTTCAGATTATTCTAAAAAAGCTCTTCTTCAGGCTTGTGATATGGCCAAAAATTATCAGGCTAATCTAATTTTGGTATATGTAGTTGATAAAACACGCTCTCTAAATTTATTGGATAAAAACGAATACTTGAAAATGCTTCGAAGGTTTGGAGAAAAAGTTCTCATTAAAGGCAAAGAAACTGCTAAAACTAAAGGTATGGATGTAACTACTATCATGAAAGAGGGAAATATAACAAATGAGATAGTAAAACTTGCCAAGAGTAAAAAATGTAATTTGATTATTGTTGGCAGTAAAGGTTTAGGTGCAACAGCAAGATTTTTCCTTGGAAGTGTTTCAAATAAACTTGCAAATAATTCTCCATGTTCAGTACTAATTGTAAAATAGATTAAGCCTCAGCAATAGCTTTTACAATATCTGCCTTTGTAACAATTCCAACAAGTTTTGAATTTTTTACTACGGGTAATCCACTAATCCTGTTTCTTATCATTAATAATACTGCGACACTTACATCCTCATCAGCTTTTACTACAATTGGGTTTGACGCCATAATATCAACTGCCTTGAAATGAAGAAGATGACTCATTTGGTTTACTTGAAAATCACTGAGATCTTTTTTTGTTCTATATTTTTCAACTTCTTTGGGATCTGCATATTGTGCAATCCAATGAGGTAGTTTTGCAGGTACAAAATCCCGATAAGTGATAATTCCAACTGGAACTTTATTTCGTTCAATAACAATTCTGGAAATTCCATTATGAATTAGTAAACTTTCAACATAAAGTAAGGAATCACCAGGCATAGCAGTAATTACTTTTCTAGTCATTATTTTTGAGACTTTTAGTGGCGCTACTGCATGTGTTAGAAAAATTGATGCAAGATCAGTTTTTGTAACTAACCCCTCTAAAACGCCTTTTTTACCTAAAACAATAATTGAACTAATTCTATGTCTTTTCATTAATTTGGCACAATCATAAATGGAAGCAGTTTGTTTTACAGTGAATAATTTTTTTGACATAAATCCCGAAACTTTAACTGATTTAATCGGTTTGTCCCCTAATGCGTAGATGGTTTTTGCAATGTCCTTTTCGGTAATAATGCCCACTGGACATTTTTTAGAGTTTATCACCACTAATCTCTTTAAATTATGTCGAAGAAGAATTTCTCTTGCTTCAAGTAGGGTTGTATTTGGAGTAATTGTAATAGTTTTTTTAATAATTATCTGATTTAGTTCTGCTTTTTTTAATAACAATACAGCATCTTCGGTTTTTTGGGTTAAATATATGAACTCAAATATCACGCATGAAAATCAATTTTGAAAATCTAGGATTTTCTTTTAATTTAAAAATGGGTGCTAAATCAAGTAAGAAAGATGATTACTGATACAATTTATGAACACCTAAAGGACATTCAAACTACAAAAATTAAGAATATTGTTTCAAAACCTACAATTATCGAATCAACAGATACCCTTTCTTCTGTAATCAACAAGATTACTAGAAACAAGGCATATGACGCATTTTACATAAATGGCAAAAATACATTTTCTACAAATATTCTTTCATTGCTTAATGCAAAAAATATTACTTCAATGAAGGTAGAGCCCTACCTCTCCCCGATTCCTTATGTTTCTCCAAACGATTCAATACAAAAAGCATCTCACATAATGACTCATTATAGAACCAGAGAAGTTCCTGTTGTCAGCCAAAATAAAATCATTGGAGTGGTTACTGCAAAAAAAATTATCAAACTACTTTCCTCAAAAGACAACAAATGGATAAAGGCAAATTTGATTTACACTCAAAATCCTGTCACAGTTACATCGGATGAACCTCTAAGTACTGCAAAACGAATAATGACAAATAAGAAAATAGATCATCTTCCAGTTCTTAATAAAGACAAAATAAAACAAGTGTTAACATCATCTCATCTCATTGAGGCAATAATCCCCAAAGAAAGCCTAGGTCGTTTATCTCGAGGTGCTAATCGAGTTCATAAATTAGAATCAAGAATTGGAAATATTGGTAGTGCAAGGGTCCCCCAATGCTCCCCCAATGATGATTTGAATAAAATTTTAAAATTAATGTTAAAAACGGACACAACCTGTTGTCTGGTAAATCTATGGGATAATCTACAGGGAATAATAACATTCAAGGACATACTTGGATTATTAGCAACAAAAATAGAAACACAAATTCCATTATTTATCGTTGGAATGCCAGAGGATCAAGGCGATATCAAGTTAATCACTTCTAAATTCGAAAAAACCCTCAAAAGATTACAACAAACTTATTCTGAAATCCATGAAGCTAGAGTTTCTATTAAAAAACAACGAAGTGGTGGTAAAAAAGAAGGCAAATTCGATGTAACAATAATGATTACCACATCACATCATACTCCATTAATTTACAAATCTCTAGGCTTTGATCTTGGTGAGGTTTTAGAAGACCTTAGCCAAAAACTATTGAGAAATCTTTCCAAAAAAGCAAAAAGAAGATCAAAGACAAGTATTAGAAAAATGGGTCTACCCGTATTCTAATTATGCAAGTTAGCAAAAAATCTCCTAAAGAAAGTGTATTACTTGTAGGATTTCCTAGTAACGGTCTTGTAGGTACATTTACCATTTCGTACTTGGTTCATCATTTAAAGATGAAACAGATAGGTGAAATCGATCATCCTGACCTCCCTCCAACTTTATTCGTTGAAGATGGTGAAATTCTCCCTCCCATTCGAATCTATAAAAAAAATAATCTTTATGTCATAATGTCAGATCTTCCTTTTGATGCCTTTGTGGCATATGATTTTGCTCAATCAGTTTTAGAGTACTGCAAAAAAAATCAAATTAAAAAAATAATCATCATTAGTGGAATGGAGTCTGTAAACAGAGACCCCAAGGCACCAAAAATTTTTGGACTGGTTACCCACAAATCACTTGAAAAACTACTCTATGATTGTGGAATATCCAAATTTTTGTCTGGTTCAATTTTTGGAACTGATGCAGCTATGATTACTGCCTTTAGAAAATCAAAAACCCCTGCCCTAATTTTGTATGCTGAGTGCCATCCTTTTTTCCCAGATCCTGAAGCCTCAATTGTCGCAATCACAACCCTTGCCAGAATATTAAACGTCAAAGTAGACACGACTGACATAAAGAAGAAGATTGAACGATTACGTATTCAGCACAGAAACCTAATGGAAGAAACAATTCGTTCCTTACAACAACAGCAACAGGAAAAACAACCGGGAAGAGCCCCTCAAATTTACAGGTGATTTTATGGTTGAAAATGAAGATGAATATAAAATTAGAACGCTACAACCAGCTTTTAGCTCTTTACTAAACGATGATATTGAAAAACAGATTCTTTCTCCTTTATCATGCTTAAGAGAATTTGGGACTAATTGGTTGCTGGAATTTGATCTTCCACTAGTTAATAAAAAAGATATTAAAATTTCATTTAATGGAAACGCTGTTTCTGTTGAAGCCAAATTAAAAGAAACTTACTCTGAAGAAAAATTAGGAATAAAAACTAAATTTGAATATTTTAAAAAAACACTTACTCTTCCAGGAAAAATTGATAGTAAAAAGACAACTGCCAAATTTACCAAAGGAAGATTAACTATAACAATACCAAAAAAGATTTCAGGTCAAAAAATCAAAATAGAATAATCACTTGAAAAATTGATCAATCTGATCTCTATACTTTACAGTAATTTTTCCAAATTCAGTGAAATCCTCAGCACTTGGATACTTTAATCTCATTGCATACTGATTTACAAAAATTGATACTGCACTTCCTACTATTAGATTGTAACATGCATCTGCCAGATTTTTAGAATATGGGAAAGCAACTTTAATGAAAGGCAAATAGGCCTCTGTTTGTGAAATCATTAAGTTGATCTGCTTTTCTACATAGTCTTGTACATCTTCTGGAATTGCCATACTACCACTAATAGTATAGCCTCCTAAATAAGACCTTTATTTTTTATGTAAATTTAAGATACGATTTGTTCTAGATATCGTTCTTTACCCTTTCTACTTCTCGGAAGGCATCGTAGTTGCCTGTTACAACAAGGGCAAGTAATTCCTTCATAATCTACAAAAACTTCACAATAATTACATCTTTTTTGTCCAGCAGCATATCTGCCTATTCTTGAAGGTTTTTGTGCTTTGTAATTCTTACATTTACCAATACAATATGTCATCATTTACCACTTGTACTAAAATTGCCTTCTGATAATATTATATCATAAATTCTAATCTCAACGTTGATAATTACCTTGGAGAATAAATAACAAATTTTTTCAAAACACATGGATTTGAAAGTGAAAATTAAAATTCTTAAAAATTTAATTTATAATACAATTAACGGAGCAAAAAACTAATGGAATTAGACAGAAAGGTTTTTGGAAAAATTACCACCAAAGAAATTGTTGGAGCATTTCCACCAGCTATACCTGATACCAAAGATTTGCTAGATACCGAATTAAATCAATTAACTAACCAACTTGATTCACATACCAAAGAAGACTTGCAAAAATTACTAGAAGATCAAGAAATTGCGGGAAAACATGTTAACAGTAGACCGGGGGCTATGGCTCTTGCTCAAGATAAAATCCGACTATTTTCTGAATACAACCAAAAATATATCCAGACCATAAAAAATAAACTCCAATCTTAAATAAAATTTCTAACTCAGAACTATTTTTTCTGAGGATCTTCTGGCGGTTTTTTGATAAACCCTCCCTCTTTTGGGTCAGGAGGAGGAATCTTTTTTGATTTACCTAAACCAATGGTTGTAATAATCACAGATGATAAGATGATAACAAAAACGATCTGTGAATAAATCTCTGCATTTGGTAATCCTAATGTTAAGGGAAAAGTTGCTAGAACTGCTGCAGCTAATCCTCTTGGTATCATCGAATATGTTACTCGTCTATCCAACAACGAAAACCTCTTTGTGAGTGTTAATTTTGCTACAATTAGCCTTCCAAAATAAATTAAAATTGTAATTCCAATTCCAATTATTACATATTCATATTTTCCTATACTTGCCATTAATCCTACGAAAACAAAAAAGAATACCCTGACCAAAAATGTCAGCTGGTTATGAGTAGGATCATCAACTTCAATTCTGGGAAGTTTGAATTTTAAAATTCTTGCAAGATGCTTCTTATTTCCTAACATTAACCCAAACACCAAAGCAGTGAGGGCACCTGATTCTCCTAATGAATTTGCTAAGAAGAAAAGCAAAAACAGTATTCCTAATGTGAGCATATAGGAGTGTTGAGCATTACTGAGTTTAGTTGAAACATACATCCAAGGAATTCCAACTCCAAAACCTAGTACCAGCCCAACAACAACTGATCTTCCCAAAGTTTCTTGTAAAACCTGAAGGTCAAATTGTCCTGCAAGAATTGCTCCAAATAAAATAAAAGCAATAATTGTGGATAAAATATCTGTCAAGGCAGATTCAAAACTAAGCATGTTCTTTGTCTCCTCAGATATTCTGATATTTCTGACAAGACCAAATACAATTGCCGAACTACTTCCGCCCACAATTGAACCAAGCAGAGCACTCTCTAACCACGACCAATCCAGAAGATAATGTATGGCTACAGTAGTAATTGCTACTGATAAAACAAAACCAAGGATAGCTAATGCAAAAGCAAAATGGGCTGTTTTTACCATGTGTTTAAGATCTAGATTTAATCCGCCATCAAACATAATGATAATCAAAGCCAATGCAGCAAAATATGGAACAATCTGTATTACCGCTTCAGGTTGAATAATTCCAAAAATTGGCCCAATTATTACGCCAAGCACCATTAAGAATGCAACATCTGGAATTCCAGTTTTTTTGAAAAAAGCCTCGCCAGCTACTCCAAAAAAGATCACAACCCCAGCTGCCAATAAAATTACATGAGCAGAAGCTATAGGACCATCCTGACTTAGAGTCCCAAGAAAACTTTGGAATTCATTCATTTTTTCCAAAATAAAACTAGTATCAAAATTACTTAAAGACGGAATATCCTTCAATTGCCCTCTAATTAGCTCAAATATTCCAAAAAAAATCGGATTCATACCTTTTTGCTCTAAATTAGGATCTATTAAAATCTCAATCTATTAGTGTAGATTGAGTCAGCCTAATTTTTTAGAACACATTAAATTTCAGCTTGGACTCATATGATTATGAGTGCAACTGAAGAGCTTAGAGCAGATCATGATCAAGTACGTCGTCTTCAAAAAGTAATTGAAAAATGTGCTGAAAAAATATCAAATGGATCAAATATTCCCTTTTCAGACATTGAAAAAATCACAATTATCATCTATGAATTTGTAGATACTATTCATCATTCCAGAGAAGAAAACTCCTATTTTCCATGCGTAGCAAGTTATGATACCCTCAAAGAAGAAATCCGCAAATTCATGATTGAACACGAATTTGGAAGAAATATTGCACGAGAAATCACAAAACATCTACAAAGATGGAAAAAGGGAGAAGATGCCAGAGAACCAGTATCTAGATTCTTGAGAACATACTCTGTATATCTTTTTGATCACCTTAACAAGGAAAACAAATTTTTTGATCAAGCTGAAGCTGAGGTTCTGTCTAAAGAGGAAGAGATTGAGATGTACGAACAATATAGATCGGTAACAGCGATTACAAAAAAGAAAGAAGACATGATTAAAGAAATTGATTATTTAGAAAGTCAACCATGGTTTCAAATTTAACGTAAGCTCTTTATGTCCAATTCCTTCCAATTACATACATGAAACCATTTGTTCTTTGGATGACTGGTCTTCCTTGCTCAGGCAAGACTACAATCGTTAAAGATTTGCAAAAAGACATTCCTAATTTGGCAATGCTTGATGGTGACGAATTAAGAGAATGGTTCTCACCTAAGGATTTTTCAAAAGAAGGAAGAGATGAGCATAACAAAAAAGTAGCTCACTTGGCTAAACTTTTGCTAAAACATGGTGTCCCAAGTGCAGTCTCTTTAGTTTCTCCATATCTAGAAAATAGAGAAAAAGCAAGAGAGATTGTTGATGCAGGTGATCAATTTGCAGAATGCTACATAAAATGTTCACTAGCAAAATGTGAAGAAAGGGATGTCAAAGGCATGTATGCAAAAGCAAGAAAAGGTGAAATCAAAGGATTTACAGGAATTGACGATCCTTATGAAGCACCAGAAAAAGCTGATCTTGTAGTAGATACAGAAAATGAGCCTCTCTCAGAGAGCGCAGACAAAGTTAAGGAATTCCTCAAAGGAAGAAATCTAATCTAATTTTTTAAATTCTTCCAATATTTTATTATGAATTAGACCATTGGTCACTAAAATCCCATTTTGATGATTTACAATTTCATTATTGTAAGTAATGTCATTTCCTAACATATCTGTCATTTTACCACCAGCTTCAGCAATAATACAATAAGAAGCAGCAGAATCCCATTCTTTCATTTTATTTGTGGTAGTGATATATGCCTCAGCTTCCCCAGAACTAATTTTTCCAACCTTCAATGAGCTTCCAATACTAGTAAAATTTTCAATTCCTAATTTTTCTATAAACAATTTTTCTTTATCTGAAAGATGATGTCTAGAACCAACTGCCCTACATTTTGATAATTCAGAAACTTCTGTTACGGAAATTTTTCTCCATTCACCTTCTGAAAATCTGAAAGCTCCCTTATCTTTTTGGGCTGCAAAAATAGTATTGTCTGTTGGCCATCCTATTACACCTAAAATTGGCTTTTGATCTTTAACTAAAGCTATCATAACGGTAAATTCTCCAGTTTTATCAATAAAATCTGAGGTTCCATCTAAGGGATCCACAATCCAAATGGTATCTTTTGATAATCTATTTTTATCATCCTTGTCTTCTTCAGATAAAATCTGATGAGAGGTTTTAGATAGAATTCTCTTGATTATTTCATTACTTTTTACATCTGCTTCTGTAATGGGAGAATTATCATTCTTGGTGGAAGTTTCATATTTTTCTCCATAGATTTCTAAAATTGCGTTTCCTGCCTCGTTTACTGCTTGTAATGCAATATCCATCTCTGGAAATTTATTTGAAATTGGAATGTCATACAATTCTATTACCTACGTTGTCAGCTCTGGTTTTAAAGTCCATGCTACTCCAAGCATGATAAATGGAATCGATAATATTCCAATAATAGACAATATCGTATTTAGTTGAGAATCTGAAACTGCCGGATTGTTAATTATCCAAGGAAGAGGCAAAGTAACAACTACCCAAATGATACCTAGCAAAATAATTAATTTTGCTTTCTTCTTCCTATCATTCATAATATCTCCTACAATTTGGGGAATATTAAACCCATGTGAATTTATTTTGTAGATTGCCCTCCATCTACAGCAAGAATAGCCCCTGTGGTCCAAGAAGAATCCTCAGAAGCTAAAAACAAAATCGAATTTGCAACATCCTCCGGAGTTCCTATTCTTCCAATAGGATGATCATTATCAATAAATTCTCTGTCTTTTTCAGTTTTCAAAAATGGCTTAGTCATATCAGTATCAACTACACCAGGACAAACACAATTCACACGAATTCTATCTTTTGCATACTCTAATGACCAACACTTAGTTAATACAATTAAAGCTGCTTTGGAAGCCGAATATGCATCAGCATTGAATCCTTCGTAGGCTTTTAGTCCGGCATCAGAGGAAACATTAACGATTGTACCGGAAGTTTTTTGCAGGTATGGTATTGAAAACTTTGTAAATCTAAACTGTCCATTTAAATTTACATTTAGAACTTCATTCCACTCCAATTCTGAAATTTTGTGTAATTGTTTTATCTTTGGTAAAACACCTGCATTGTTCACCAAAATATCTAACTTACCAAATTTTTCAACTGTTTTTTCTACTACTTTTTTAACTTCCTCCTCCTTTGTTATGTCTGCTGAAATGGGGAAAACATTAGTAAGCTGATTTGATGCATTTTCTAGTTGTTGTGTATTTTTAGAAGTAATTACCACTGTTGCTCCATTTTTTGAAAATTTTTTTGCAGTTTCAAATCCTATGCCTCTACTTCCACCAGTAATTATTGCAACTTTACCGTCTAATTTCAATAAATACATCCTAGAATTTCGTAATTTATACCTCTTCAAATTTTTTCATATTATTTTTCATTTAGGAAATCTTATCTTGGTTTTCAAAATACAACATTAACCATTTGTTCTATTTTTTTTAAAAAATTATAAAATTATACAATTTTCTTTTCTAAACCATAAATAGTTAAAATAACTATAATGATTAATGCCGAAGGACATCATTCCTATCGACTAAAGATGCGTGGCTCCGCAGAACGAAAAAGGCAATCAGGCTTTCAAAGACCTGACCAAGAGAGGAAATCTCTCATAGTTCTGCAGTTAGGGGGCGCGCCTTCTAATTTTCAATAACATCTACTGATACACTTCCCATCACATTCCCATTAGGATTGATCTGAACAAAAATTTCTTGAGAAGATGCAACATTAATGGATTTTTCCCCATCATAATCCCAAGTGTAATATTCAGAGATTTCCGTCTTGTGTAATGTACCATTTAATTTGAAATCTTCCTCAAATTCAAAATTTTCTCCTTGCAAAGATATCGATAAAATCTTTGGACTATCACCATTGGGAACAAATCTAAAAGAATAACTCCCTTCACTTAGCTCAAAATTATCGGAATAAACCCCTTTATCATATTGGTCAGGATCAGCTAGGGTTACATGGAATACAGTCTGATCTTTTTTTTCAGAATTACTCCCTTGAGATATAGCAAAAATTACAATTATCATCACTACAGGAATAATTAGAAATTTTTTATTCATCTAGATAAAATGAACAATAATAATAAAAATAAATTTCTAATCGAGCCTAATCAACTCGAAATAGGTTATTGTGAATCGTTATGGTTAGTGAAATTTGGTTTACTGTGAAGCAAATTTTACACAGGAAATTAAGTATTAATTTCCAGATCAAATCTATTGACACAACTTAAGGATAAATGGGCTAAACAACCTCAACCAAGCATTTCTGATAAATTCAATGATATGATAAAACCAAAAGGTCCACTCAAACCTCGAGTTCAGACTGCAATAAAAAAACTAAGTTTACAAATTTCAAAGTTAGATAACATGTTAACTAAATTACAAGAGCGAGATGGTAAATTATTTCAAAGAATCGTGGAGGCCACTCAAAAACATGACACTCAAACAAGTAAAATATTATCAAATGAATTAGCTGAAGTAAGAAAAGTTACGAAAATTTTAAGCAATGCAAGGATTGCTCTAGAAAGAATAGAATTAAGATTGACTACAACCAATGACATTGGAGATACTGTAATGACAATAATGCCAACCATGGGATTGATGAAAAATCTAAAATCCTCTCTTGGAAAGATAATGCCTGGAGCAGAACAAGAAATTGGTCAAATGGCAGATATGTTAGGTGGATTCATGACTGAAAGTTTCGCAGGTGATGGTGCTTTTGGAATTGATGAATCAACAAATATGGAATCAGACAAAATCCTTCAAGAAGCTGCAGCAGTTGCTGAAAATTCTGCCGGAGATATGTTTCCATCTGTACCAGCATCAACTAGTTCCACAACCACTTCCGAATCAAAATTTTATTAAAATCTAATTTTTCTAGATTAAGACTCTAAAGACTCTCTAGATTCTTTAATTTTCTTAACTCTGTCCCCTTCATTATCTACTATTTTATCAATACCAGATAATTTATCCTTCAGACTATTGATCAAAGATCCGACCTCATCAGCCTCATTTTCTACTTCTTGTCTTTTGCGAGACAAATCCTTTATGCCTTGATTTTCTTCATCGATATAGGCACTAACTTTTTCTAATTTTTCTTTAAGATTTTTGATATCAACTGACTCTTCTTCAATATCCTTTTCTAAGCTTGTCCTCTTATCTTTCAAATTTTTTATCATTAAACCAACATAATCAATTGCTTCATCTAATTGTGCGCGTTTATTCATGAGATTTCCAATGCCAATATCGCTTGAATTTTCTGAAAAACTCTCCTCCTTTGGATCTTCTTTCATGGATTCTTCCTTAGACTCGGAAGGTTTTTCCTCTACCATCTCTCCACCTTCATCTTGATTCTTGAACTTGTCAAACAATTTATAATTTGTTTATAAAATAATAATAAAAAGTTATTATGTATTCTCAAAACTGACCCAATGAATGATTTTTTGTTAATAAAAAAAGGAAAAATGGTAATTATATTACCAAACCTGAATTTCTAACCTTTTGATCATACTCGGAGTCCATCGATTCAGAGGTTAAATTTCCAAATTGCAGAAGTTTTAAATTCTGATTGACTTCAGGAATCTGACTAGAATTCATAAATGCATATGCAAATACGTTTTCCTTGTCAGATTCTGCCATTTTGCCAGAAAATATGACCCGATAATCCAGGTTTTCTTGGGATGGACTCTTAGTTAATTTGGTATCAGCACCATTGGATTTTCCACTCAATTTAAGATCCAATTTCCCCTTGGATAAATCCAAAGTCCCATTTACGGAAATTTTCCAATATTTATCCCCATTTTTGGAAACTTTTCCATCAAAAAGAACTATTCCTGATTGATATGATTTGTATTTCAGGTATGACCAACCAGATGTTTCTTCCAAGGAAAGAATTCGTTTTAAGTCCTCATCAGTGATGTCTTTTGGTAAAACCAACTCCATCACTTCTAATTTCCCGTCTACTACTCTTTCAGTTAAAATGGTTCTAATCTCATCGGAAGGCGAATCACCTGGAAGATCGTATTGAATTTCCTCAAATTCTATTTTTTCTTCATTTTCTGCATGAGAATAGTTTACTCCTAGCGATGCTGTTGCTAGCATCACCAGTAATGTCACTACTCTGAGAGTATTATTCTGAAATTTTCTCATTGCAAGAGTATAACTCGAATTATAGTTTAGGAATGGTAATGAAACGTCCTGTTCCTTATATACAAAAAATCACCAAAACGTGGAGAAAAACATCGATTTTTCCTAAATTTTTCAAAAATTTGAATTTCCCAACTTTTTGGAAAAAATACTAAATTTTGTATCAAAAATATAGGCACAAAAAAACTGCTAAATTTTACTCCCCCAACAAAAATCTCTAAAATTCATCATTTTTTGATACCAATTCGGTGTTCCGCTTTGTGTTCCGCTTTGAAGTTTCAAAATATTCCTCATAAACAAACTATTGCTATACTTTAGCATGTCAAAACAACAATACAGGTCCGAAATGGGCATAATGGGTGATATCCTTGACGTTACCGCAAATGGTGGCCGTGAAGGAATCATTATATCTGCAATATCTCGCAAAGCCAACCTATCTCACTATGCAGTACTAGACAAATGTGAGAAACTGGTAGAAGCTGGCTTAGTCGAGTCCGTCAAAAATGATAGAAATAGAGTCTTTTTGATAACTGAAAAAGGACTTCAATTTTTCCAGGAATTTAAGAGATTCCAGGGACTCGTAGAAAGCATGAATTTAAGGTATTAACCATTGAATCCCGTAATCGTACCATTTCATAGGAAAGAACCTCTCGTAGATGATGGAATGCTTTTTGTAAGGACTGAAGGTATCGTCAATACAATGCTTAGGACACCCCTAATTCTTGCTGGCTTGTTAGTCATGGCCATTGGGATGCCACTACAGACCTCATTCAGCTCTACTAGAACTCTAGAATTAACCATGTATTCAGATGGTTCCACACACATTTCTACTCAAATTGATGTAGATACACTAGCACCTGATTTTGAGATCGACCTGTTCGGCCCATCAGTTGATAACTTTGTCGCAGTAGGTGAAGATGGATTTTTACTTTCAAGTGAAGTAACAGAAAATAACGCTGTCATCAACACTTTGGGGTCATCAAGCATTACTGTTGACTATGATATTCATGACTTAATTTCTAAAGAAGGAAGAGTTTGGACTTTTTCATTTGATTCTCCTTCTGATTATACTCTGCTTATGCCCTCAGGTTCTATTATTGTTGGAATGAGTACAATTCCCAATAATATGGAGATAATGGAGGAGCAAACTAAATTAGACTTGTCAAGTGGCCCAGCTGAAATTAATTATATTCTTGGAACTCCTTTACCGGTTGATACTCCACCTTCCACAACTCCTCCAGCTACAGAAGATTATACAGTGCCAATTATCGCTGGAGCAATTGCAGCAGCAGGAATTGCTGGAGCATCAATAGTCGTAAAGAAAAACAGAACCAAAACCGCTAAGGCAATTCAAGAGGAAGCCACATCAGAACAAACAACCAAAGAAAAATCTGTAGATCCACAAAAAATCTTTGAATACAGACCAGACATGCGAGAAGATGATAAAAAAATTGTACAATTCATCTCTGAAAATGGTGGACAGGTTTTTGAAAGTGAATTAAGAAAAAAATTCCTTCAGCCAAGAACAACAATGTGGAGAGCTGTAAAACGATTAGAAAGACTAGGAGTAATTGAAATTACTAAAAAAGACATGCAAAATCTTGTTACTCTAAGAGAAGATGTAGAGGAGGAGGAAGAATGAAATCAATTAAAATTTTGGGATTACTAATTTTAGTGGCAAGTTTAGCCGTAGGTGGCATAACAAACTCTGCATCTGCCCAGGATGACCCTGAAATTTTAGTTAAAATCGCTAAAAGAGCACAAGATCAAATCCAAAAACAAATCACTGATGAAACTTCCTTAGAATTACAACAACTATTTCAACAAGGTAAAAACAAAGTTATTTCCTTAGAGACATCTCTTTCAAACAACGACATTACATCTGCCAAGGAAGATTTTCTATCAGCAATGAAGATCTTCAGTGAAATTTCACGACAAATAACAATTCAAAGCTCACAAACTCAAGTAACAAGTAAATCTATACCAAATCCTTCAAATGATCTTCTAAGATTGTATACCTACGTAAATAATCTTAAAAACATCGCTAAAAATCATAACTCTTCAATAGACTTTACTTCTCTTGATGGATTATTTGTAACTGCCAAGAACCAAATTAAAAATAATCAGTATAATCAAGCCTCACAAACAATCCATGAAATTAAACAATCCATAATAGAAATTAACGCAGAACTTCGTGAACAGGCTTCACAAAAACAACTAACTCGTGCTCAAATGTTTGCCCAAAAATATCTAAAACAAATTGATAGATTAATTGAACATTCTCAAAACACTGGAATACCTGAAGAGATTATTGAAAAATTAGAATCTGCCAGAGAAAATCTTTCTGAAGCATCTAATCCTACTGGCGTAATAAAAGAAGTCAGAAATATCATGCTACTTCAACAAGAATTTGAACTTACAGAAAATAAGCTGCTTGAGTTAAGAGTTATACAAATTGAAAAAACTTTGGATACTTTCTCAGATACTGAAATAGATGAAAATACTCTCAATGGATTAAAAGAATCTCTTCAAGCAATTAAAACCAGTATTTCAAAAAGTGATTTTGATGAAGCAAACCAGCTTTTAAGATCTATCACTGTAACCCTTGATCAGATTCAAAACTAGTCACAAATTATCATAAACTTCATATACATTTTCTAAACAGCATTGAGCATGGCTTCTAAACAAATTACTGTCGGTGTGGGAATTCCAATGATAGTAGTTGGAGCTTTGATGGCATGGTTATGGGCTCCTCTAGAAGGAGAAATGCAAAATACAGTTGAATTTGTGGGCAGTCTTATTGGAATTTTAGGCGTTGTATTTTTCATATCAGGATTGTTTTATGCAAAAGAACCTGTAATGCACTAACAAAAGCCCATTGAATAAATAATGAAAAAAATTACATCTATTACTTGAAAGTAAGATTATTTGAAATTTTTACCTCAGTAGAAGGAGAAGGAATTCTTTATGGAACAAAAACTCTTTTTGTTAGATTGGCAGGATGTCCCTTTACATGTTTTTATTGTGATACTAAAGAATCCTTACCCCTTGATTCTGGTACTGAATACAATCTAGAAGAAGCATGTAATCTAATTGATTCAAACCTAATAAAACAAACATACAAAGTTAATTTTACAGGAGGAGATCCCTTACTACAATATCAAGCCGTAGCAGAATTAGCTAAACACGTTCAAAGTAAAAAAATCCCTACATATCTTGAATCATCTTGTTTTGATTCAAAGAAATTTGATCATGTTTTACCATTTATCGATATTGTCAAAATTGAATTTAAAACTAAAGATTCTGAATTTGTTGATTCAGAACACTATGAAAAATTAATTACAAATACAATGGAATGTCTTAAATCATCTGTATCTTCAAAAAAAATTACCTACATCAAAATAGTTGTAAGCTCTAAAACAGATCTAAATGATTTTACTAATTTAGTTACAAGTATTTTTAATTCGATTTCCAAAAATCAAATTAACGGATTTGTAATACAACCAACCTATGGAATTGCAGAGCCTTCCTTAGATCTTCTTTTAGAAATGTATGATATTGTATATCCATTTTACGATGAAGTAAAAGTGGTACCTCAGTTACACAAATTCATGGGAGCCCCATAAAATTACCACTACCTAAAAAACCTGATTAGGTTCAAATACTAGAAAATTTCTTTCAGATCATCAAATGGATCAAGAACGAGTAAAAAAACTGGTCAGAGAATTAATTATAGAAATAGGAGAAGATCCTACACGTGAGGGTCTAAAAGATACTCCTGCACGAATAGGTCAAATGTACCAAGAAATTTTTGGTGGTTACGAGTCTGACTCTGAATTATCAGTACAGTTTTCAGAAGATTCTGATACCGTTGTGGCCAGAGATATTCAATTTTACTCGATGTGCGAACACCACATGTTACCATTTTTCGGTAAAATCCACATTGCCTATTCTCCAAATGGAAGGGTTTTTGGAATATCCAAATTAGTACGATTAGTAGAAAAGTACTCAAAAAGACTTCAGATTCAAGAACGACTAACAAAGAATATAGCTGATGAATTGTTTGCTCAAGGAGTAAAAGGAGTTGTAGTGCTTGCAGATGCTGAACACCTGTGTATGCGAATGAGAGGCGTACGAAATGATGCCACTTTGACATCTTCAGCTTATAGAGGAATTTTTGAAAATAAGGAAGAAAAGGAAAGCATTATGGCAATGATAAGGAAACGCCCCTCGACTTCATCATTTTAAGATCTCAAAAATTAAATAATCATTATTTTTAACAGCCACTATGGTTGCTCATGATAATATCCATATCCCAAAAGAGTCATTCCCACAATGGATTTGGTATGCAATAGAAGCTGTGATTGTAATTGTAATTTCATTTGCAGTTTCTTTTAAGGTCGCAGAATCTTTTGATGTAACTCCAGAGATAGGAAATTGGATATTAACTGGAACATTTGGAGCATGCTTTTTAATTTGGTATATCATTATACGTGGTTTTGTACTAAAAAAGAAAATACTTCAAAATCGTTACTAGTCATTTAGTATATTTTGTTTTATCTACAATTCCAGATTTTTCAAAAGCAATTTTTCTATTGTTACAAGATTCACAAGTACCACAATGATTTTTTCCACTAGAATAACAACTCCAAGTTTTGAAAATCCTGTCTCCAATAGCTTTGTAGCCTATTTTTAGCAAATCACTTTTTGAAAGACCTCCTTTGTATGGAGACCAGATCTCTATTTTCTCTCTCAAACCTTTTGCAATTCCATCAATTTCTCCTTCATTAAAAGAAGATTCCAATTTTTTTGCAAAACTTGGTCTACAGTCAGGATAATTTTTATCTCCAGTATGGGCTCCATATGCAACTAACTTGGCATTAAGGGTAAATGCCCATGCAGATGCAATAGATAGAAACACCGCATTTCTTATTGGAACTACAATAGAGTAATCAAATTTACTTGGAATCTTTTTTTTTGAACTAGTTAACACATTTGAATTTCCGTATAGTTGTTTCATGAAACTAATATCTACAATCTTGTGTTTTTTTAGTCCTAATTTTTTTGCAAAGGATTTTGCAGCTATAATTTCTCTATTAGCTTTTTGACCATATGAAAATGAAATCCCATACAGCTCATATTTTGATTTTAAGTATGATGCTACACAGACAGAATCTACTCCACCACTAAATACTATGACTGCTTTTCTCATCTAATTTACTCCAAATTATTTTTTAATTTTAGCACCAACACTTGGCTTGCAAATAATTGTCTGACATTCTGTTTTTGAAGATTTAAAACCTCTACTCATAGCCAAACTTATCTTTTTTAGATCTGCAGATTTTTCAGAAAATGCAATTACCGATGGACCTGCACCACTAATTGTTACTCCTAAAGCACCAGCTTTTAGCGCATTTTCTTTCACATTCTTAAATCCAGGAATCATATGTTGTCTTGCAGGTTCTACAATCACATCTTGTATCGAGCTACCAATTAATTTTGAATCCTTCTTCATGAATCCTGCCACAATTGCAGTAGCATTAGATAAATTTGTAATACTATCTTTCAGAGTAATTTTTTTTGGTATTACTCCTCTGGATACTTTGGTTTTCTTTTTTGGAACCTTTAGCTTTGGAACGGCTATGCACATACGCAGATTGGCTGGGGGATCTATTTTGATTATATCCAAAGGATTAGTTTTTACAATTACAAATCCTCCTAAAACTGAAGCTGCAACATTATCATAATGAATCGAACCTGCACTGGCTTTTTCACCAATACCGGCAAACTCTACAAGTGAATTGTCATCCAGTTTAAGATTATACAATTTGTCAAATGCGACTGCCGCCGCAGCCGCCGAGGCTGCACTGCTTCCCATTCCATATCCAGCAGGAACATTTTTCTTAATTTTAATTTCAATTCCATCCTTTATTCTAAATTTTTTAATCATATTTTTAACAACTAATCCAGCTGTATTCTTATCTGGATTGGTTGGTATGTCATCGGCAGTAACTATACTGACTTTCTTTTCTTTTGTTTTTGCCAAGGTAATTTCATCATAAAAAGCATTTACAGCCAACCCAAAAACATCAAATCCTGGGCCTAAATTTGCAGTAGATGAAGGTGCTACAACTGTTATTTTTGATTTCATCTAATCTTCTACCTCCTCTCCCAAATTAAGAATTCGGCTTAATGCACCTTCCAAATTAACAAGTCCATCTCCGGTTAAATTTGAAATTGGAATCAATCCTTGAGCAAACCCACTCAGATTTAATCCTCGTAAAATATTTGTAGCCAACGTATAGGTTTCACCATCTGCCTCAGCTGCTATTGAATTTTCTAGTGATCTTATGTTACTCGACCATCGAATAATTTCCTTTAATTTTTCTCCAATTACATCAGTTTTTGTGATTGTGTTTATGGTTGGAAGATTAAGACGCAATCTAATTGAGGTAGCCAACAGGGCAAGAGATACAAAATTAATTGGAGTGGTTATCAATGCCCCATCAAATAAGAAAATGTTTGTTTTTTCCTCAGAGGTGATGTTTTCTACAATAAATCTGCCACTAGATCTATAGGCAAATAATTCTATTTGACCAGGTGTATCTACTAACAAGTAATCTGGATTCACTCTTTCAACCTCATTTCTAATGTCATCAATTTTAGAAGCAATTAGATCATTTGCCATTACAAGTGCTCCATTTGGTCCCAAATCATAATTTTTCATCACTGAAACAATGTCAACATAATCACGCACATCAATATCACATGTATAAGGAACATTCTCAACTCCGGGATCTAAATTCAATGAGGCAACAAAAGCGCTGTTTTGTGTATAGTAATCATATAACTTTGAGGTTAGTAGTGATTTTCCTGATCCTGCAGTTCCAGTAACAAAAATTGTTTTCAATACCGTCTAATTTTCCTATGTTGGCTTATATTTCAAACTAGACGTAGGCATAAAGAAATTTAGTCACAAAATTGGGTCAACTTTCATATTTGATTCTATAAAAAAATTCACAAATGAACTGGAGAATAATTGCCATCCCAGCTACCCTCATACCAATTCTATTCATTGCCTTACAATTCGATATAAAGATTGAAGATGTCTTAGCTATCGGAATTTTTCCATTTGCAATGGCAGTAGTGGCAATGATGATAAAACTAGGAATTCAAGGAATAAAATTTGCATACATTGCGCAAAAGTATCTAGGAAAATTTGATTCTTTTTGGAAATTAACTGGGGTAAGAGTTGGAAGTGAATTCATAAAGTTTACAACTCCAATGTTTGTTGGAGCAGAATTCATAATAATTTACTACTTACACAAAAAAGGCGTTCCACCTTCAAAGTCAACTTGGATTGCTATAATGGATATAGTTACAGAAGTCTTTGCTGCAGGTCTATTGTCTATAATGGCAGGAATAATTGCCTTAATGAACGGTGCATATGTGGTAGGCGTAATTATTCTATCTACAAGCATATTTGTCACAACCTTGTGGATGGTTTTATTTTTCTTATCCTCAAAGAGAATCTTCCAACTTCCAAAAGGAATTTCCATTTTAGTTAAGAAATTTGGAAAAGAAAAAGGTGAAAAAATTGTTGATAAAACAAATTCTTGGATGGAAGAAGTATGTGTAATGAGCAAAAAGAACCTAAGAACAACTGAATCAAGAAAAATATTCACAACAACATTCATCATGTCACTAATTTCTTGGTCTTTTTACGGAATATCTTTTGCAATAATTGCATTTGGAACTGGTTATGTTTTAGGAATTTTTGACTCAATTATGGCAGTAATGGGTGCAAACGCTATTGGTAATTTACCTATAACTGTAGGGGGTTCAGGATTGGCCGAATTTGGAATAGTAGCATATTTGACTAATCAGAATCCATTTGATATTGCTGTTCTTGAAGAAAACTCAATATGGAATGCAGTAATTGGATGGAGAATTGCTACTTACTATGTACCAATTGCAATAACATGGCTATTGCTAGTTAAATTAGCATTGAGTAAATTGGATAAAACAGAAACCACCTAAACTAACGGGTATTACACAAAGATTAACTCACTATAACAAAATAATACCAAAAATCTGTATGAGAATTGCTGCAACTGCAAATATTACAAGTTTCATTCCAAATTTCATAATTTACAATTAATTTTCATACAGTATAAGGATTTCAACAATAGAAAGCACTTTATCTTTTAAAGAATTTTTTGATTTATGGATTTTAAGGAAAAAGTTGTCCTAATCACTGGTGCTTCATCAGGAATAGGACGTGCATCAGCGATCAAATTTGCTAAGAAAGGAGCAAAAATAATTTTGGTTTCCAGAAACAAGAAAAAATTAGAACAAGTTCAATCAGATCTAAATAAAATAACCAGTTCTGTTCTTGTATGCCAATGCGATGTTTCTGATAAAAATCAAGTTCAAAATATGGCAAAAACAGTTTTAGAAAAGTATGGATCTGTAGATTTTTTAGTGAATAATGCAGGTTTTGCAATTTATGATTCAGTTGTAAATTTGACCATAGAAGAAATTGAATCACAGATGTCTACAAATTATTTTGGGATGGTATACTGCATCAAAAACTTTCTTCCCTCAATGATTCAAAAAAAATCAGGTCATATTGTAAATGTTGCATCAGTTGCCGCTAGCTTTGGATTACCAGGTATTGCACCATATTGTGCGTCAAAATTTGCTATGCTAGGATTTTCAGAAGGTCTCAAGCATGAACTGAAAGGAACAGGAGTAGGAATTACAGTAGTTAGCCCAATTATGGTTAGAACCAATTTCTTTGATCATCCTTCTTTTGAGAACATGCCAAAATATTCACCCACATCTCTAAGTGCAGATACAGTTGCAAATGCTATACTAAAGGCAGCTAATTCCCCCAGATTAGAAATCATAGTTCCTTCTATAGTCAGGGGTGCCGTATGGATGAAAACAACATTCCCGTATCTGATAAACCCATTACTAGGTTCAGCATTTAATAAACAATTAAACAAAAAAGAACAGAACTAAATTATTCTTCATCCGTCTCTGCTGATTCGCTAGAACCAACATCTAACAATTCTAAAGATTTTAGATCAAATTGATAGATGGCTGCCATCTCTATCTCTTTTTCTTTCTGCAAGTATTCAGTTACTTTTTTACTTAAAGGAGCTTTATGTTGATCAAATGTAAATTCATAAACTACACCTTTTTCCAAATCTGATACTTTAATTTTTTTAGGCAAGTCCATGGTAACAATATGTCGTCCATCTTCTACTGGATCATATAGTTGAGTGTCTATTTTATTATCAGCATCATAAATTTCTAAAATATATCCAGTTCTCTTTAGCTCTTCAGGTTTCTTGAATTTTGCATTTTGAATTTCATCAGAAACCCATTCAGGAATCTCATCTTTCTTTTTTACCATAAATACCCGCTCTAGTTTAGCTCTTTTTCTTTTTTACTTTTTTGCCACCATTCTAGATAATCATCTTGTTTATCTTCTCTTGTTCTTTCTCTTTGATTCAATTTATAGCGAATATCTGAAACTTCTTCTCTTGTTGCGTATAATCCACATCGATTACATATGAAATGTCTTCTGTTTTTCTCATCCATTTTCATTGGAAAATCGATCTCGTCAAATAACTTGAATAAATCATCTCTTTGTCTGTCCTCTTCTGGAATATCAGCTTCATATTTTTCTTGAATTTTCTTTTTCTCTCTTGCAGTACATTCAGGACAGTTAGGCACTGTTGATCTGGCTTAATTTTTTCCATAAAAGCCTTCCCACCTACTTTGATCGATAATGAAAAGGTCTGACACGCGGATTTTATCGTCATCCCTTTCGGTCAGTTCGCCCATCGAACTCCCGCGTGCCAGATAATTAAAATTCAAAAAATAATCCTTTATCTCTTTTCTTCTAAAATCTCAGTGGCAATTTTGGCTGTATTTTCTGCCCCATTTGAAACAAAATTTCGAGAAAAGACCGCTAAACTACCCTCAAATTCCTCATAATTTTCTTTAATTTTGTGAATTCCTGCAATAACCTGGTTTGTTTTTTTTGCTAAAATTCCCAGATTGTTATTTTCAGCCCACTTGATATTGTTCTCATGTTCATCATAAATTGGAATTCCAATTACTGGCTTTGATTTTCCTCCAAGTATTTCTCCCATTACTGTATGTGATCCATTTACAACGGCATATTTGCATAAATTCAAAACTCTTTCTTTTTCTTGCTCTGAAAGAAAACCTACATCGATTTGTATCCAATCGATTTTTTTTTCATATGCCTCAGAGATGCTAAATCTTTTCCCATCTTTAGTTAAAACAGAATCTATGGATGGATCATCCCTGGCATGTGAAATTATTCTTTTTTCATTTATCATTTCGTTTTTATGAAAGACTTCTTCATATCTTTCTCCTGTTCCATCATTAGTTGATTTATTCCCAGTTCTCATCCAATAACCAAATTCAGAATTTTCAATAATTTTTTCTAAATCTGAAGAAGAATTTTCTTTAGTAGTTTTTTTATTTGTAAAATGACCTACATAAGTAACTTTTTTCATTACTTGTTTGTTGAAATTTAAATTCAAATCACATAATGTGTATGGTGGTGGAGAATCAGCTACTATAATTTTATCAGCTTTGGCAATTTGTTTTGCAATAAAATAAAGTGAAGGATAAAAATAGGATCTTGATTTATACAATTTGGGTCTATATTGATTTGTAATGAAAAGACTTGGTATGTTTCGATTTTTGGCCAAAATATTTGATCCCATATCTCCATCGTTAATCACCAAATCAAATTTTTCTTTATTGTACAATTTTCTTTCTTCTCTTAGATAATCAGTAATCTGATTTACAAGTGGGGGATTTCCGCTAACCGGTAGTAGAAAATTTAACATCGACAAGGAAACACTTGGACCATTTTTTCCATCAATTGGTGTAGGCATCAAAATATTGTGGATTCTTTCCTTTTGATCAGGAAATTTTCTTAATAATTTTTCAAAAACATGATCCTTACTGGAAAAATGCACCTCAATCTTATCTTTCATGTTATCAGCAAAAGCATCATGAAATCTCATCATGCGTGAATAGTGTCCACTTCCCCATGGATAGATAAACTCACCAATTTTGTACATGTAAAGAAATCTTGTAATGCCGTTTAAATTCTCAGTGATTTTCTTCTAAAGAATCTAAAATATCGTGAACATTATTTGGTCCTACGGTTACGTTTACCGTTTTTTTGGTTTTCAGAACGGATTTTACATCTTTTTCAGAGATTTTAGGGGTTTCTTTAAAATCTAATTTAATGATTTTATTCATTTTTGGAATCTGTGTTTCTAATCCAATTTCTCTTGCATCATCAAATAACTCAGTACCTACACCACTTAGAGGCATTAATGGTAGTTTATTATTTTGGAAAATATTCTTCATGGAAGATTCTGAAATATTTTGAGAAAATATTAATGGTGAAAACCCTAATGAAACATACGTCAAACTATTTTCTTTAGCTTCATGAAGCATTATCTCAGTTATGGTATTAAGGAAAATATTGTAATTCTTTGTACCTGTAGAATTTAGTTTTATTTCAAAAAAATCCAACTCCATTTTTTCTTTTAGTGTTCTTGGAATAATTTGATTAATTGTTTTAACCAAATCCATTAATTCGGATTTTTTTCTATAGCAAATTATGATTTTTGTGTCATAGCCTTGTTTTATGGTTTCATAACATGATATGGCAGATATTTCATCATAAACACTACAGATGGTATTTTGTTTTGGAGAACTGAAGGGTATTCCTCCATGCCCTTTGTCAGTAAAAATACAGATGTATGCATTATTTTTGGTCAAATATGTATAAAGTAATTTATCGTAATCTTCATCTGTTCCTGGTCTTGCCCCCAAACTAGATTTCTTGTCAATTATAGATGAAGTGGCGGCGATTTCAATGTCCTTTGTAAAAAATCCTTTTGCAGAACCCTCTACTTTCACTAAAAATTTTTCTCCCTTCAACAACAAATTTCCTCCTATAGTAGTAATTTCCGAAACAATTGTCTTGAAGTCGTTTCTAACTTGTCTGGCAATTGCTACTTTTTCAATTCCAAATAGTAAATTTATGGCCGAAGATGAAAAAACAGGATCTCCTGAATTTACTAAAATTACATCGCCATCACGTTTTATGGATTTGAATTCTTGATTCCTAATTTTTAAAATTTTTTTAATATTTGAAATCAGATGAGGAATTTTATTTTTGGAGAATATTGTTGGAAAGACTACGACATAGGATACTTCATTCATCTTTTTTATTTTGAAAATTACTTGTTTATAATTTAGGATAAAAAATCGGGTAATCAATATAAAACAACTAGCACCGAAACTAACTATGCCTAAATTTACTCAAAAAGAGCTTGACGAAATTAATCTTAATCTAAAAACGGCTCAAGATGCTTTGAACTGGGCATCTGAGAATTTACATCCTAAAGTTGCTAAAGCATCAAGCTTTGGTGCTGAAGACTCTTTGTTGATTGATATGATGACAAAAATTAATCCCAAATTTCGATTTTTCACATTGGATACTGGAAGATTACCAGAAGAAACCTATGATGTTATGGATAGACTTTCAAAAAAATATAACGTTAACTTTGAGGTAATGTTTCCTGATGCACAAGAAGTAAAAGAGATGGTCGAATCAAAAGGAATTAACCTATTTTATGATACTATTGAAAACCGGAGACTTTGTTGTGGAATTAGAAAAGTCAAACCACTTCGAAGTATGCTTTCTACTTTAGATGGTTGGATTACTGGAATTAGAAGAGATCAAACATCTACTCGAGAAAATGCAAAAATGCTTGAAATTGACGAAAAATATGATGGAATAGTGAAAGTTAACCCATTACTTGACTGGAATTGGGACCAAGTTTGGAAGTATATCAAAGAAAACAATGTACCTTATCACTCACTCCTTGACAAAGGATATCCAAGTATTGGATGTGAACCATGTACTAGAGCCATTAACGAAGGTGAAGATTTAAGAGCGGGTCGTTGGTGGTGGGAAAATGATGAATCAAAAGAATGTGGATTACACATGCCTGAGGGAGTATAATCATGAGTGACCAGATTAAACCCCATGGTGGAGTTCTGATTAATAGAATAAACAAAATTGATGCCTCTGGAATGTATTCAATTTCGATAACAGAAGATCTTGCAAATGATGTTGAAAATATTGCTGATGGAATTTTTAGTCCTTTAGAAGGATTTTTGGGACAACAGGATTTTGAAACTGTAGTATCAAAAGGAAGATTGGCAAATGGTTTAGCATGGACAATTCCTATAGTTTTGGATGTAGATGAATCAACTGCAAATAAAATGAAAGAAGAAGGAGACGTTCTATTAAAAAATCATCAGGGATTAGGCGTTGCAGTTTTACATGTAGAAGAAATTTTTGCTTTTGATAAAGAAAAAACTGCAAATGGAGTTTATGGCACAAATGATACCTCCCATCCAGGTGTGGCAAAAACTATGGCCATGAAAGATTTTCTTGTTGGAGGCAAAATTGATTATATCCAAAGACCAGAGGACACAGAAATTAGAAAAAATAGATTAACTCCCTTACAAACTAGAGAATCATTTTCACAGGCTGGATGGAAAACAATCTGTGCATTTCAAACAAGAAACCCTCCTCATGTTGCTCATGAGATGTTACAGAAAACATCAATCACAACAAGAGATGGAGTATTTGTAAACCCAATCATTGGTAAGAAAAAATCTGGTGACTTTGTTGATGAAGTAATCATAAAGTGCTATGAAACTATGATTCAAAACTATTATCCTGAAAATAGGTGTAAACTAGGAACACTGCATACAGAAATGAAATATGCAGGTCCCAAAGAAGCCATACATCATGCAATAATGAGACAAAATTATGGATGTACTCACATCATTATTGGTAGAGATCATGCAGGAGTTGGAAAGTTCTATGATCCTTTTGCAGCTCAAAAAATATTTGATGATTATCCTGAATTAGAGATACAACCAGTATTTTTCCCGGCCTTTTTCTATTGTAAAAAATGTCTTACATATACAAATCCAAAGGCTTGTCCTCATGATGACGATTCAAAAGAGCAAATTAGTGGAACTGCATTAAGAGAAATGATCCAAAATGGTCAGGCACCATCAGAATTTATCTTAAGACCCGAAGTAGCAAAGGTAATTTTGGATTATTCACATCCATTTGTTGACTAGATATTTATTCAATCAATATTGATCTTATTTATGAGATATCTAATTGCAATTATTATCTTCTCAGGATTTCTTACTCCTGCCTTTGCACAAGAAGATGTTAAAAATCCATCAATTATCATTAATACTATAGAAATTCCATTTCAGAATTTTAACACCATCTCCCGTGAGGCTGTAGTCCTTGATTTAGAAGAAAGTCATGCCATTAGTTGGAATATTACAATCGATAACAACCTTGAATATGCAAATCCTGATGGTAATGCAGTTTTGAAAATTTATGATAAAAATTCTGATAAATTTATCGAAGTAGGAATGGGTGCACCTCCTGATGAAAAATTTTGGGTTGCAGTAGATACTGAGAAAGAAGGAT
This sequence comes from Nitrosopumilaceae archaeon, assembly GCA_049414205.1. GTDB lineage: Archaea > Thermoproteota > Nitrososphaeria > Nitrososphaerales > Nitrosopumilaceae > Nitrosomaritimum. The sequence goes on along the minus strand of JBMSGE010000001.1, from coordinate 58,616 downwards.
ACGTAGTGGTACAGAGAGATCTTGATCGTGGCTGGTATCCTGAAGCTAAAATTGCTCTTTCATATACAGAAAGAGGAGGATTAACAGTAAACAATGGAGCAAGGATTACCGTATCTAGCCTCAATATTGGCTCATTTGAGATTGGTTCTTACTCAGTTCATGGAATGGAAGGCTCAACGGACCCTTCTGCTGTAAAATCTGGTAGTATGATAGTTGAATTCCTTTCTGGTGATCCTTCACAAAATGTATTCGCTCTATTTCCATTTTTCCTTGCAGCAGGAATAGGAACCCTAGTTGGTGTTTTGTACTTGACTAAGAGACGTTCTTAGTTTTATAATATTTACAGTTTTTTTTAATTTTGCAAACATCACACATAGGAGATATAGGCTTGCAAATATTTTGTCCATACATTACAAATGTGTCATTTATTTCAAGCCAAAATTTTTTAGGAATTTTCTTCATCAACTCCATTTCTGTTTCCTCTGGGGTTTTAGTTTCTACCAATCCTAGTCTATTTGATATTCTATGAACATGAATGTCAACAGGTATTGCAGGTTTATCAAAAGCATAAACTAGTACACAATTTGCAGTTTTTCTCCCCACTCCTGGAAGATCAACTAATTTTTCAAGATTATCAGGAACTTTTCCTTGATATTTAGAATCAATGATTTTTGCTACCTCAATAATCCTTTTGGCTTTAACATGATAGAATCCAATTGATTTGATTATTTTTTCAACGTCCTTTAATTCGGCATTTGCCAAATCTTTAGAATTTTTATATTTAGAAAATAATACTTTAACAACTTTAGTGGTGCTTTCATCTTTCGTTCGTGCAGACAAAATTGTTCCAATAAGAATACTAAAAGGCCCACCAGTTTCAGCTTCGTGAAGTTCTCTTAGAGCTGTCATCCTTGGAGGCTTGACTGAATTCATAGTTTTCATCATCCCTTGCAAGAGCCGTTTCATTTCTAATTGATTTTTTACGTACAAGTATTATATCTGTAATAACCAATCAAACCTTATGGAGTTAACAAGAGAAGAAGAATCTGCCCTAAAAGGAGAACAAGGCGAAATAATGCAAATGGCATACAGAATTTTAGTTGCCACAGGAGAAGCTACCGATGCTGAAAAACTAATCCCAATAGAATGGGCCCACCTTTCTGGAGTCAATTATAACACAATAGGGGATGCCGGTGAGGAATTCCTCTCAAGTATCAGCAAAGATGCCCGTGTAAAGGTAAAAACCAGTCTTAATCCAATGGGATTTGATATTGACAATGTCTCAAATTATAATTTAGATGATAATTTTATTTCAAAGCAGCTTTCCATAAAACAATCCTATGAAAACATGGGTGTAATTCCGTCATTTTCCTGTATTCCGTATGAAATTTTTGATATTCCAACAGGAGGTACCCAAGTATCTTTTGCCGAAAGTAATGCTGCAATTCATGCCAATTCTTTTGATAATTTGAAAACTAACAAAGAAAGTGCATTTAGCGCACTTGCTAGTGCCTTAACCGGTAAGAGCCCATATTCCTCACTCCGAAAGGAAGAATCATCAAAACTTACCATCAGGATGAAAGTTGAGAATCCAAATGAACTTACTTATGGCATGTTAGGATTTTTTGCAGGCAAAGTTGGAAATGAATCAGTAAATATTTCTGGTATTGGACAAATGGATCGCCGTAGCTGTAAATCACTTTGTGGTGGAATGGGTACATCTGGAACTTGCGCAAAATTCAATTTTGATGAGGATGATTCTGAATCTGAAGTTATTGATTTTGATGAAAAAGAAATGAAAGAAGTTTATGATCAATTAAACACGGCAGAAAAAGGTGATCTTATCACACTTGGTAGTCCTCAATTGGGATTAGAAGAAATTTCTGATCTAACCACTAAACTAAAGGGACGTTCATTTAAGAAACGCTGCATGATATTTTGTCCTAGAGCAGTAAAAGAGCAGGCAACAAAATTAGGACATACAAATGAACTGGAAAGAGCAGGATGTGAAATTCTTTCTGACTGTTGTACTTGCTTAACTCCTTTAATTAAAAAAGATGAAGTTGATGCTGTTACAACAAACAGTATCAAGGGGGCATATTATCTCAAAAATTCAAACGGCGTAGATGTCAACCTAAAATCATTATCTGAAATAATTGAAGATGAAACTAAATGAAAAAAATTCTAGTAAAAGGTAAAACTCAAGGTAAAGTTCTCAAATCAGAAAATCCCATTAACTTCCTCGGATCAGTAGACAAAAAAACCTCAATTATTAGCGATCAACATCATGATTTGTTTCAAAAATCACTTAAGGACTCTATCCTAGTATTTCCTTCGGGAGTTGGAAGTAGTGTTGGAGCCTACACAATTTACTCCATTAAATCCAATAATTCTGCACCACTTGCCATGATTTGTCAAAAAGTAGATCTTACTGTTGCCACAGGATGTGCTCTTGCAAACATTCCTTTAGTAACAGTAACAGATGAAGAATTCTCTTCCCTTGAAAATGGAATGGAAATAATGTTGGATACTGAATCGTCTAATCCGATAACTTTTCTTGAATAATTTCACCCAAAGGCTCCTTTTCTTTGAAAACGATACCTTGAAATTTTTTAATCTCTATCTCTTTTTTCTTCCAATATTCCTTAGGTAATCCTGCTTTTTCACAGGTGTATTCGAGAAATTCTTTTTCATTCCATCCGTATTCCACTGGAACTTGTGGTAACAATAAACCAGAATTATATCCGAATTTTACAATCAAACCATCTTGACCTACATGGATTTTTGAAGGGTATTCACTTGGTTCATTAACTTCAATTTTTTTAGGTGGAGTCAAAACTGTCACTTCAAATGTAATAGAATCTAATTCTTCAAATTTTACAGAAGGAAATCTTGGATCTTCAGTTGCTGCAGCAATTGAAGCATCCTCCAAAGCATTAAACAATTTTTTATCCGGTAATGGATATCCTATACAACCACGTAATCCTAATGGATTGTTCAAAGTTACAAAAACTCCGGATTTGAATGAAAACTTCTCTTGAAAATCCTTTGGTAAACTTAACCTGGTACCATCTTTAAGAAATTCAGTGACAATTTTTCTTGCAGATTTTACTAGATTCTGTCCATCATTATCTGTAATTACTATCTCATCTTTCATTTAACTCACTTACGAATTTCTGCAGGTTTGTTATATGAGAGCCTTCCCAAAAAATTTTACCACAATTTTTACATTCCCAAAATTTTTCATTTTGTTCCATTACTTTAGTCGGTATTTTATCTAAAATATTGTATTTTTCTACAGGATTTGTTTCAGAATTACATAAGGGGCATCTTGCCTTATCACCATTAATCTCAATTGATTTCAAACCTAATCTGTTGATTATTTCATGAAATTGTTTAATCTCTTCTTGATTTTCTAAAAAAATGGATTCTATGCCGAACTTTGAGGCTTTCTTAATCAAGTTTTCATCTCGTGAAATTATTACTCTTTGATCTTTTTGGGCTGAATTAACCAAATCATCATCACCAATATTGGCCTCATATTTGGAATCGTAGCCCATTAATCGTAATTTTTTAGCTATATTTCCGAGCATAGCATCAACAAAAAATGTTGGATTTTTTTCATTATCAGACTGCATCCCCATAACTCACTTCCTTGATTTGGCTTTGACCTGCAGGTAAAGCTCGGACGAAATCATCAATGCTAATAGGTTTTGTTATCTCTTCTTCTAGTTTTAAAAATTCCATTTTAATTTTCTTTGCAGCATCAACCATATCCAAACCATGAGGTTCAATGATTGCATAACATAAAGAATTTTTTTTAATTGTTTCAGGCGGACCTGATGTCAAGAGGTAATGATCTTCTTGTGGAATAATACCAACAGCTAATCGAAGAGATGGTATGTTTACAAAATTCCTTTTTCCTTCAATTGTAAATGATCCTTTAGGAAGAAATTGTCCACTTGGAGCTGATTTTTTTACTTGCTCAGGATTAACCCAAAAAGCACTTAACCCATGCATTCCTTCTCTCCACGCTCTACTAAAACAAACTGTAGCATGTGCAACTTCATCCATACTTTTTTTCGTAGGTTTTTCAGCATCTTTAAGAATAAAAAAAGGAGATCCAAAAATATCACCATGAAAAATTTTATCATTTTTCTTAAGATGTTTTCTTACAACAGCAGAATTAGAAGGAGCATCTCTACCACCTATGGCAAGCATTCCATCAGAAGTAAAAAACCACCTGTATCGTTCATACCAATTTTTTTTCCTTACTTCTGCAACTAAAATTTCATTTTGTTCCGCATTTGATTTGGTTTTTAATTTCTCAAGCTTTTTCTTTGTTTTTTCTTTGATCTGTTCAATCGATTTTATAGCACCTGATTGTCGTTTTGCTTCATTAAACAAAACAGATGCTATAGATTGCAGCGGTGCAGAAGGATTGATTTTTATTTTTTCTTCATTAATAACAATAAGAGAAATTCCTTTTTCTTTTGATAATTTGGCATTATTTAGAGCCAAAATTTCCTCAGCATTTTTGTCTTCAATTGAAATTATCCCCTTTGACACCATTTCATAAAGGGAATTTGCCAAATTTGTGATGTATTTTGACTTTTCTTTGACTGTATCAATAGCCTTTTCCTGTTCAGATATCTGAGTTTCAAGTTGTTTTATTTTCTTATCAGATTCGCCAGTTTGAAGGCTTTTTCCTTTTTCTACAATGTTTTCTGTAAACACTTTGTCTAATCCTTCCATGAAACTACTAACAGATGAGCACTCGGCTAACTGGTCTAGTTTTACTGGCATTACCTCTGTTTTATCATTACGAATTATTACAGATTCATGATTACCTGTAACTACATTGGTTACAATTGTTTTTGTGGTATGAAAAATTTTTTTTATTTCATCACTACTTAACTCATTTCCAATTTTTTTGGAATCAATTTGTGCAGTAACAAAAATCCCTTCCACATATTTTTTTGGTAAGCCTAAAGTTCTGCCTAGCCATTTACCTGCAATTAAATCAGTACTTTTTAGATCTGCAAAATCTGATTCTTGTATATTAAAAATATCAATTCCACTTTGTGGTGGAGTTACATAATTCATGCCCACCCCTAGCTTTCTATGTCTTACATCAATAGAATGTTGTAGAGCTAGAATTTTCATTTCTTCATTACACAGTAAAATATTTCCATCCCCAAAAAATTCAGCAACTATTACAAATTCTTTATCAAATCCTGAAAATGTAAAATAAGCGATTCGTTCAGACCCAATTTGTTCAATTTTTTTTATTTTGAATCTTAGAAGATCACTCCGTAATCTTTTCAATAATTTATTGGGTTCTATTTGATCAATCTTTACTGAGGTTAACCAAACCCCGGAAGTAGAAATCATCATGAAAATATCTGCTTTTTCTGGATGATGTAATTTGAATAAAATACTGTCTTTTGTAATTCCCCAGATATTACTGACATAGTAACCTTGTACTTCTTCGGAAATTCTATTTACTAGATAATTAAGCTCTATTCCAGCAAGTGTCATAACAATTCGCTCCAAATGGGAAATTATACTCTTCCTGTTTATGCTCATTTTATGACCAAAGATTTTAAACGAGGATCACTTGAGACACACTAGAAATTTAATTGGCCAAACACAAAAAGAAAACCTCAGAACCTACTCCTGAGCCTGAAGACTCCAAAAAGGAAATTGTAGAAAGTAAGCCTGAGGAAGTTCCAGAAACTGAATCTGCCCCTATATCGGACTCACCGCCAACAGAACCCACAGCAAATCTAGCTGAAAGTAGTGAAAAGGATAGGAAGCTGAATAAATTATTTTGGCTAAGGGTTGGACTTGCTATTATTGCAGGAACCATGGCTACATTCATTTTCGAAGACATTGAAGGTGAAGAAAGACGTTGGGCCTCAATTGGATTTATGATTATAATTTTTGCTGGAACAATTGTGGTAGCCAAGGGAATGAAAATGCAATTACCATCTTCAGATAGAAAAAAAATTGTTACACAAGGAATTGGTAGCTATATTTTCTTGTATCTGTTTATTTGGATTGTAACTTATACCCTAGTTCATTCAGGAGATGTTTCTAGTGGAATCAATATCTAATCTTACTAAAAGGAAATAGAGTATGTGGAATTTTAAAACCCCTGGTATTCCAGATGATTTTTTTGAAAGAGCTGAAAAAGTCCCAATTACAAAAGAAGAGGTAAGAACAATTCAATTAAGTAAAGCAAGATTAAGAAAGGGACAAACAGTTTTTGATATTGGATGTGGAAGTGGCTCTATATCCATTGAAGCAGCAATCCAAGTAGAGAATTCAGGAAAAGTAATTGCTGTCGACTATGACTCTAATGCTATAGAATTAACAAAAAAAAATATTGAAAAATTTGAGATTTCTAATATTTCAGTCATTTTTGGCAATGCCAAAGAAAAAATCCAGGAACTAGAAAAAGCTGACGTTATTTTTATTGGAGGCACAGGTGGGGATACTAAAGACATTGTAGAATTATGCCAAGATAAGCTAAAATCTGGAGGCAGAATTGTAATTGGAATTATCTTAATTGAAACTTTGTATTCTGTTTTGGAAATACTTGATAAATTACAATTTGATTCTGTTGATATAACCCAAGTTACAATTTCAAAAAGCAAAAAAACTACAAAAGGAACAATGATGCTTGCTCGAAACCCAGTTACTATAATATCTGCAACTAAAATCTAATCTAGCTTTTTAATTGGGAAGAAAATCATATTTTTCATGCCTGAATTAATAGGAATTGGAGTTGGACCAGGCGATCCAGAATTATTAACAGTAAAGGCTGTTAATGCAATTCATAATGCTGAGGTAATTATGTGCCCTGCATCAAAGGAAGATAGACCCAGTATTGCATTATCTGTAGTCTCACCCCTTATTGATAAATCAAAAAATCAAGAAATTATTAAATTAATTTTCCCAATGACCAAAGACAAAGAAGTCCTCGAATCTACTTGGAAAAAAAATGCCAAAATTATGGCTGAAAAAGTTTTGTCAGGAAAAAATGTAGTATATCTTACAGTAGGAGATCCATATCTGTATAGTACTTGGATGTATATGCATAAAGAAATTCAACAAAATCATCCTAATATGAAAATAAGTGCAATTCCTGGAATTGTTTCAATATTCACTTTTGCATCAAAAGTAGGAGTAAGTATAGCCGAAGGTGCCGATAAAGTTTCAATAATTCCATCTTGTTATGATTTGAGTACTGTAAAAGAAATTGCAAAAAATTCTGAAACAATGATTTTTCTTAAGGATGGTAGATATTTTGACCAGGTTATAGATTTACTAAAAGATGCTGGATTTCCTGACAACTCTCTTTTTGCTATTGGCCAAGACCTTGGAACAGAAAATGAGATAATTAGAAAATTAACTTTGGGAGAAGTCAATGATGGAACATTAACTACAAAATACTTTTCAATATTGGTGGTAAAACGTGTCTGATGTTTTTTTTGTAGGATGTGGCCCTGGTGATCCAGAACTAATAACAGTTAAAGCTAAAAAATTAATTCAAAAGGCAGACATCGTAGTTTATTCAGGTTCGTTAATTCCCCCTGCAATCCTTAAGCTATGTAAAAAAGGAAAACTCTATGATGCAGCCAAATTGGTAAGAGAAGAAATTTTTAATATTTTGTATAAAAATGCAAAAAAAGACAAACTGGTAATTAGACTACATGATGGCGATCCATCAATTTACGGTGCAATTAAAGAACAAATTGACAATTTGGAAGAAAAAGGAATATCATCAAAAGTAATACCTGGTGTAACTGCATTTTTAGCCTCAGCAGCAGCTCTTGAAACACAACTTACTCTTCCAGGCGTAACTCAAACCATTATTGTGACTAGAGCTGAATCTAGAACAAAAGTGCCAAAAAGGGAAAAAATTTCTGAATTAGCAAAACACAAGGCTACTCTAATCTTCTATCTAAGTGTCCATTTATTGTCTGATATCGTAAAAGAATCAATTGCTGGAGGTTACAAAAAATCTACACCAGTCGCTGTAGTTTATAGAGCAAGTTGGAAAGACCAAAAAATTGTTAAAGGTACCTTAGGTGATATTGTAAAAAAAATTAAGATGGAAAAAATTACTAGAACTGCAATTGTAATTATTAGTGACGTAATTGATTCAAAAACTTATGAGTATTCAAAACTTTATGATAAAAAATTTAGTCATGGATACAGAAAAGCCAAAATCAAATAGATAGAAATTTTATTTTATTTTTAATACCCATACTCTCTAAATTCTGTTGAAAAATTTTAGTTTTATCTGAAGAAAATACTTTTAAGGAATTTCTTTTTGATTGCTGTTTTTTTATTTTTATTAAAATTTTTTTTGCAATGCCATCTGCTGGATCTATAAATTGTATATTTGGAAATTCAGATTCCAAATAATGTTTTAAAAATGGTAGATGAGTACTAGATAATGTAACAATATCAATGTTATTTTTTAAAAACACATTTTCTAATGTACTTTTAATAATTTTTTTTGAATATTTTTTATCTTTAATAAATTTCCCAGATTCTACTAATTCCACAAGATTTGATGCATTAATTTTATGAATGATTATTTTCTTTGATAATTTACATTTTTTTATATATTCTGTTAAATTTCTGTTTTTTACAACCGTTTCTGTAGCAAGTATTCCTATATTTTTTGTAGAAGATTTGTTTGCAGCTTCTTTAAGGGGAGGATTTACCCCAATAATTTTTTCATTTGTTATATCTAACATTATAGTAGGAGTATTTGATCCTATTACGATTAATTCTGGATTAAATTTTTTTTCTAATAGTTCAACAGATTTTTTCATTATTTTTTCTAATTGTTTTTTAGATTTTTTTCCATATGGAAAATTTTCCTGATCCGCAAAATAGATTATCTCTACCTTACAGATTTTTTGTATGGCCTTGATTATGGATAAGGAGCCTAAGCCTGAATCAAAAACTGCAATTCTAGCCATAGATGTCCAATTCCTAAACCTGAATAATAGTTTGTTAGCTAAATTTAGTCTAAAGTTGATCTAAATACACACCCCTCATTAAGAATCAATTTCTAAATCACCCAACATGCCAAACTTCGACAAGACTTGGGCTCGACAAGAGACCCAAAGTGTAACTGGCAAAATACGTGATGCAGTACAACCACAAGGTGCATTAAAACCACGAATTCAAACCGCAGTAAATAAACTTCAAGTCCAAATAAGCAAAATGGACTCTATGTTAGGAAAACTGCATGAAAGAGATGCGCAACTCTTCAAGAGAATCGTGACTGCAATGCAGCAACATGATACTAGCACAAGTAAGGTATTGTCAAACGAATTAGCTGAAATTCGTAAAGTTACAAAAATGCTCGGCAATGCAAGAATGTCATTGGAACAAGTTCAATTACGATTGACAACAATTCATGACCTCGGCGATGCTATGGTAGCAATTGGACCAGCGATGTCTACAATGAAGGGATTAAAGTCATCACTTGGAAGATTCATGCCAGAAGCAGACTCGGAATTGAATGCAATGACCCAGACACTCAATGGATTAATGATGGACTCCTTGGCAGGGGACTCATTCAGCCTTGATACTGATACTTCAAGTGAAGAAACTGATAAGATTCTTCAAGAAGCTTCTGCAGTTGCTGAACAACAGATTGGAGAAAAATTCCCATCTGTACCATCTCAAACTGGACTTTCGTCTCAATCTTCATCTTCTACATTTGAATAGAGGATTAAGGCGAACAGTCACTCTTTTTGTTTTATTTTTCTAATTTATCCCCAAACTTTCTCTTTGAATGTGTACTTCTTATTTAGCACATAGTTTCCAAAGGCTGCCGTTAAAACTGCTAACACTAGAGAAATTGGGTATGATAGATTATAGCCATCGACCAAATAAAACACCATACCTAACTGTACTAATGCGCCAAGAGAACTAAATGTAACAAATTTTCCATATTGCTTTAGAGTTCTTTTCTTTGAAAAGTCTCTATCACCAAACGTCCAAGTTTTATTTAACAGAAAATTGGTTGTAATTGAGGCACCGATTCCTATCAAATTAGCATGTAGATACCACATGTCTGAAATTCCACCTGCAAAGAGAAGAGAAATTAAATAATTTACACCAAATCCAGACAATCCAACCGTATAAAATCGACTTGCCTTTGAAAGAAAACGTACCGAATTACGTTTTTCTCCCCTTTCCTCAGATTTTCCAAATTTATACAACTTCCATACCGATTTGAAATAATCTGTAACGGTAGAACCATCTAACTTACTTGAACCAAAGGTTCTATTCTCAAATGTATAAGGAATTTCTTTTACAGCAATTCCACTTTTCTTGACCAAAATTTCTAATAGGATTTTGTAACCTATCGCATCAAAATTAATTCCCTTCAAAATATTTTTTTTAAATGCAAAAAATCCTGACATTGGATCCTTTGTCTTTACTCCTAACCCTTTAGTGGCAATTAATGTTGCAACTTTACTCATTATTTTTCTTTTTAAAGTCCAACCGTTAATTTTACCTCCGTTAATGTATCTTGAAGCAACTACCATGTCGCATTGGTATTTTTTCAACGATTCTATCATTTTGGGGATAATTTGTGGAGGATGAGAAAAATCACTATCCATAACTACAATGGTATCTCCTTTAGCACGTTGAATACCACTCAAGATAGCAGAACTGAGACCATTTTTTGAAGTCCTATGGATAATATCCATAGTATACCCTGCAATTTTTTTAACATTCTTCAAATATTCTTCTACAATTTTCCCTGTCGAGTCAGGTGAATTATCATCAACTACTATTGCTTCAGCCGTAATATTTTTCGGCAAATTTTCCCCTATCGATTTTAAGATTCCAATAATGTTTCTAGATTCATTATAGGTTGGAATTATGATGGAAACTTGGGCACTTTGATTTGAAATAACTCCCCTCGCCTCAGACATACGTTCCCTCCAAAAATCATTGGTTATTAATTTTTAATAAAATAACTCTTAGGCAGAGGTTTCCATTATACGACTATGGATAGGAAGTAAATTCTCCCAATATGGAATCAAGTTCGGCAACTTTTACTCTTTTTTGGTCCATAGAATCTCTCATTCGTATAGTTACAGTATCATCCTCTAAAGTTTGGTGATCTACAGTAACTGCAAATGGCGATCCAATTTCATCTAATCTCCTATACCTTCTTCCTATTGCACCAGAATGATCTAAGAATGCATCAAACTTTCTTTTCATCTTAACATAAATTTCATCAGTTTTTTCTTTTAATCCATCTTTTTTTACAAGTGATAGAACTCCCACATGAATTGGTGAAAGATATGGTTTAAGTGACAAAACAGTTCTTTCATTTTCTTTATCATCTTTTAGGCTATGCTCTAAAATGGTATACAGACTTCGATCAATACCCATCGAAATTTCAAATACATGAGGAAGTACTTTTACATCATTATCCATCACTTCGAACTTCTCTTTACTCTTTTTAGCGTGACTGGATAAATCATAATCAGATCTATAATTACATGCAACTAACTCAAGCCATCCAATAGTTGTTTCAACTTCAAAATCAAAGGCAACCTCTGCGTAGAATGCTTTTTCTTTTTCTCCTAGTTTTCGAAACCTACTTTTGGTAATATCGATTCCAGTTTTTTCATAAAATTCAGTTAAAATTCCTAAATAGTATGCAACAAACTTGTTGGGAATTACTCCAGTCTCTACGGCCTCTTTGCAGGTCATAGATACAGGTTCAGATTCAGTTTGAACTCTTATCACAGTATCTTGAATCTCGACAAACCTTTCGATTTCATCTAATCTCCCAGGATTACAAAATACTTCAATTTCTGCCTGATAAAATTCTCTTAATCGAAGCAAACTTTGTCTTGGTGCAATTTCATTCCGAAAACTCTTACCAACTTGAGCAATTCCTAAAGGCAATTTACCACGCATGATTTTAAACAGTCTTGGAAAATCAACAAAAATCGATTGACAAGTTTCTGGTCTTAGATAAGCAATTTCTTCCTCTGGACCAATTCCAACCTTAAACATCATGTTAAACTTCTTTGTATTCTCAAAAACTCCCTTACATTTTGGACATTTGATGCCATTTTCTCTAATTGCATTATCAAATTCTTCCAAATCTGCGCTCTCAGGAATTTCTATTTTAGCTACTTCAGCAATCGTTCTGTCGGCTCTAAAAGTTGACTTACAATTGGTACATTTTATGATAGGATCAGCAAAACTTCCTAAATGACCCGATGCTTCAAAAACAGATTTAGACATTATTTGAGAGCCATCAATTTCAAGCATCCCGTCTCTTCTTATCAGCTCTCTTCTCCACAATTCTAAGAATTTATTTTTCAGTCCTACACCAGATGGACCATATTCCCAAAATCCAGCTTGAGCATCTCCATATACCTCACAACTTGGAAAATAAAATCCACGTTCTAGAGCTAGTTTCATTACATTTTCATAATTCATCTAATTTTCCTCTCCATTTTTTATGCCAATTCCTTAACAATTCTAACATTTTCAAAATCATCACGTGTATCATCAATTGGTGTTTCTAAAACAATTGGGATTTTTTTCTTTGAAATCAATTTAACTACTGCAGTCATTCCTTCTTCTCCAATATTTCCTAACCCAATATGGTAATGTCTATCCAAATTACATCCAATTTCCCCTTTAGCATCATTAAGATGTAAAATTTTTAGATTTTCCATACCTACATGTTTCTCAAATTCCTTGAAAGTTTCTTTAACGCCTTTTTCAGTTCTCAAGTCATAACCTGATACAAATGCATGACAAGTATCTAAACAAATTCCAAATTTCTTTGCAGGCTTTAACTGCTTGAAAATTTCTCCCAACTGTTCAAAATCAGATCCTACTGAATTTTTTTGTCCAGCAGTATTTTCTAAAAGAATCATTACATCATTTTTTACTTGACCCGCAGTTGTTAGGGCTTTGACTAATCGTTTAATTCCTTCCTCCTCACCAGTGCCTAAATGACTTCCAAGATGAGTTACAAGATATGGAATTCCTAATTTCCCACATCTTTCTACTTCTTCTACTAAGGATTTTACTGATTTTTCCAAACCATCTGGTTTTGGACTAGAAAGATTAGGCAAATATGGCATATGAGCACAGGTGGCAAACTTGTCAATTTTACTAGCTTTTAATTTGTCCTTGAAATTTTTGATATCTTCTATGGATAGTTCTTTGGCATGCCATCCACGTGGATTTCTTGTAAATATTTGAAATGCAGAACATTCTCTTTCAACAGCATTATCTACTGCTTTATCTATAGAGCCAGAGATCGAAACATGGCAACCGATCTGCATATTGACGATTTTACCTCAACATAATTTAAACCACCAACTGCGTTACAATAAAAACCAGATTTTTAAGTAAATGTCAATAATCATTATTCATGATCACGCTTGGAAAAGATGAAATCGCAAAATATCCCTTTTTAGCTGATGCTGGTCAATATCTAAAAGATAAAGGATTCACTCTTCAACAATTTGGAACAGACCCTGATCTAAAACTATCTGTAGAAAAAGCTCTAAACAGAGTTCAAGTTTCTGCTGATGGAAAAATCTACAAGTCAGATCTTATAGATGGGGAAGCCTCAAAAGATTATGTACTAGAAAGAGAAGTTTTCTCGTTTCTTTTAGCCATAGTTTTATTGAAATTAACTGGAATGACTACACTCATCAAAAGATTTTCTCTTGCAGAAGCACGCCGTGCTGAGAAATATCTTGAAAGAGACCTTGCAAATATCACAGATGAATCAAAAAAAGAATTAGCTGTAAGAATTATTGACGATTTATTTTCAATTCAAATAAAAAAACTAGATGATTTTTTCATAATTCCAATTTCAAATTATCTTACACATTCAATTAATTTTCATGAAAGAGAATGGAAATTAATCAACAGACATGTAGAAAATGGCTTTGTTTTTCTTACGCCTCATGAAACAGTAAGACTAATCCGAAAAGAATTAGGAAATTACATTAATTCAAAAATAATCAATGCAAAAACACCTTCCATGATCCCTGGATTTGAAGAACCGGTTTCAAAGTTAGTTTCACTATCAAAAAAATTTGTCACTCATTCTGTTACTACAGGTGAATATCCACCATGTATCAAACATGCAATTGAAATTCTTGAAAAGGGAGAAAACCTTCCTCACTCTGGTAGATTTATGCTTGCAACATTTTTACTTTCAAGAAATCAAACAGTTCAACAAATAGCACCACTATTCAAAAATGCACCAGATTATAATGAAAAAGTTACGTTATACCAATTAAATCATTTAGCAGGAACATCAGGGAGTGGAACTCAATATTCATGCCCATCATGTGAAAAATTAAAGACACAAAACCTATGTTTTGCAGTGCCCGAATGCAATAATATCTTCAACCCACTACAATTTGGAAAAAAAGAACGTAAATGAAAGAAAAAGAAATAAAATTTTTAGAGGAATCTTTTAAAAAATATTATTTTGATCATTTTGATCTGATTCATGTTCCAGAAAGAACTTCTGAAAGAGAATTTGGATATCAAAAATTCAACTCTGGAATGGCACGTCATATCTCGTTGAAAGATGACAAAGAACTACATCTTTTACTAATGCAAAATATTCCATCTGATGTCTATTGTTCTAATGCCTATTACTCATTTCCTAACCTAGCAATGAAAGAAAAAGATTGGAAGGAAGCAGATCTTATTTTTGATATTGACGCCAAAGATCTTCATTTAGATTGTAGAAGAAACCATTGTGTTACAAAATGTAATGAATGCAGTCAGATTTCCAAGGTAACTAATTTTTGTGAAAAATGTAAATCTACAAAATTAGAAACTAAATCACTTCCATGTAACAATTGCATTGAAGCATCCAAAAAAGAAGTTATTAAATTACAAAATATTTTAGTTGAAGATTTGGGTGTTGAAAAAAATAACATTCACGTATATTTTTCAGGAAATGAAGGATTTCATGTATACGTGTACAATTCTCAATTTCAAGAGGTTGGATCAAGGGAAAGATCTGAATTGGTAGATTATATTATGTTCAAAGGTGCAATACCTGAAACTTTTGGAATGAAAAAAATAAAACCTAATCGTGTATCATTTCCAAATTTTGAAGACAAAGGTTGGAAAGGAAGATTTTCTAGAGAAGTATTTGGTTCTAAATCAAAAAGATCCAAAATTATATCAGAATTAATCAATGAAGGATATTCAAATTTCCAAAAAAACTTGGAAATCATATCAGGAAAGATCGGGGCTCAAATTGATCCAAATGTAACAATGGACATCCACCGTATCTTTAGATTACCAGGTTCATTGAACAGCAAAAGTGGACTAACTAAAATTTTTTGTAAGGATTTGAAAACTTTTGATCCATATTCTGATTCTTCCTTTCTCAATGAAAATAGTGTAGAAATAAAAGCAAATTGCCCTGTTGAATTCAAACTTCGAAGAAAGAAATTTGGACCTTTCAATGACGAGACAATTACAGTGCCTACTTATGCTGCTGCGTATATGATTTGTAAGAATTTAGCCACAATCGATTAGAATTCATAACTCTTGGCAAATTCTTACTGAAAATTTGATATTTTTAGTAATGAGAATGAAAAAATTACTATTAATTTTGAATTATTCTGGTAAGACATTAATTTACCGAACAACAACGAACTTTGATTTTGTATAGTGCCGCTACGGATAAACAAGCTCCGCCTCCTGATGCTGGAAAATACGTTCGTCTGGGGATAGTAGCTATAATTGTAATTGCCATCGTGGCTATAGTAGGAAATCAGGCCGTAATCCTGTCAATGAATTTTACCGAGTTCGGAGAAAAGTTCACGAAACCACTATACTATTCTCTTGTATCGGCTTTAATTCTGTCAGCTATTGCTTTAGTTAGAGTAAATATTGTATCCAGATCTTCCATTTTTTGGTATGCAATAAAAACTGCTATCGGATTTATCGGTCAAGGCCCCCAACAATCAATATCAAATAATATTTCAAGCTTTAAAGATTTCAAGTTAAGCACACCTCAATTTGTTATATGGCAAATTACCAAAATTTTGCTATTTGGCGCATTTTTTGTCAACACCATGTTTGGCTTTGCAGCAATTTCTTTTATTGATGGAAATTCACTTGGCATAGAAAATTTACCTGCATTATTCTCATTGCCATTTGTAACTCCAGATACTAACCCCAACTATGCTGCAGAACAAGTTGTTCCTATGATTCCAGCTTTAATCATTTTAATTCCATCTGTATTAGCAGCTGTTGGTCTCCGTTTAGTTTTGTATGTTGGAATTCATAGAATTATTGATGTAATCACTTTATTTGTACAAGATACCAATCAAGGAAAACCACGATATCTAAATTATGTTTCTATCATAGAATCAGTTTTAGGTATCGGAATTATCTGGGCTGGATTTAATCTATTTTTTACAGATCAAATAGATTACAATTCGCGATATGTTATTGGTGGAGTTTTAGCAGTAGGTTTTGCATTCCTAGCTTTTTCATTTGCAGATAGGATACGATCTAGAGTTCTCACTCATATGTTCAAAAGAGATGTGTACATTAGAATTCTAACAATTCTCATAATCGTGATTATAGTTATTGCAGTAATCGGAGTAAATAACAGCATAGCAGATTCTAGGAAGATTGAATATTTGGGGCCATACACTGCCCAACAAATTGGAGTCAATAGATATCTTGGCGAGCTAGATAACATCAAAGAAAATAACCATGATGTTAAACTACAAAATATTTCCCCAAATAACATCAAAAATTATGTTAATCAGAACAGTGACGTTTTGGATGTAATTAGAATATGGGATTGGCAGGCTGCATTTGCAAAATTAAAGCCTGAAATCGGTTTGATACCATATGTAGACTTTGAAGATAATGATATTCTTCGATTTGACAATAATCTATACTGGACAGCATCCATGAAACCAGTTTTACCTTCAACAGTAGCCAATGAAAATCGATGGTATAACGAACACTTAGTTTACACGCATGTTCCTGATGGATTTCTCACTTTAGATGCCACTGATGGACAGATAGTTGACAGTAGTGAATTTTTTGCCGATAGAGAAATCTACTACGGAGAAGGAGGATTATTTGAACAAACTTGGTCTGCATACCCAAATTCTAGAGGAGATGTAAGCGCCGAATTAGGAGGAGTATTTTATGACGGTGACGGTGGATTAGATGTATCTCCACCATTAAGCTGGATTTTTGAACCAAACTTTTTGCTTTCTTTCCCAACAGAATCCGTACACATCATGAGGTACAAAGATGTGCATGATAGAATGGAAATATTGTATCCTTATTTCTTGTATGATCTATTTGGAAAAGAACTTGATTCTCTTCCAGTAACTGATGGCGAAAATTCCTATTGGCTAGTTCCATTGATAATTGGCTTTGATACTGGTGATGTTCCTTGGTCTGTTGGAAATCCCTACTTAAGACTAGTAGGATATGGTTTAGTAGATACTCAAGATGGTGATATACAATTACTAAAAACAGGAGATGATTTCTTTACAGAAATGTTTTCAGAACAATACTCAGAACAATTCATTCCAATCCCTGAATGGTTAGAAGAGCAAATTCGTTATCCATCTGAACTGTTCAATTGGAAAACTGAGATGTATAACATTTATCACGTAACTGATGTTGAGACATTTATTCAAGCCAATGAATTTTATGAAATCCCAACAGGATTAGATACATACTATATCGAGGCTAAACCACCTGGATTTGACGAAACAGAATTTTTAGGTCTTCTTTCTCTTGAATTAAGAGGATCACAAGGAAGAAACCTTGCAGGATACATGGTAGTAGAAAATGATCTTACTAATCTAGGGGATTTACAATTTTATGAAGTTCCACTAAATTCAACTACAAAATTAATTGGCCCAACCGCTGTACGAGAAGCACTGGACAGAGATCCAGACTTTGCTCAATTAAAGACACTCTTGAGAAATCCTAGAATTGGTGATAATATTTTGTATAGGGTGGGTGAACATGACGTTTACTTTATTCCAGTTTATACTGCTGGTGCTGGTGGAGTCGTAGCTCAACTAGGAACTATTGCAGCAGTAGGTGCAGCATTTACCGGTGAATATTATGTTGGTTTGGGTAATACTCAAGAAGAAGCTTTTGAAGCTTATTTACAAAAGGTTTCAGGAGTAGTTGATCCATCGTTTGTATCTGATGAAACATTTGTAGAATTAGAACGGCAAGATAGAATTGACATTATTAAATTAATATTTGAAAGTGAAGGAATAGAGATATCTGAACCAACTTCTATTCAGGTACCACTTTCATTCAAAGAAGGTGAAATATTCTTCTTTACTGAAAACGATCGTGAAGATACAGAGGCATTCCTCACACAATTCATTGATGACTTTGTAAAACCACGAAGTGAAAGAATATTCATGTGGGAAGACGAAAATCGGTTCAATATTGGTACAATTGTTGTTAAGGATAGCATACCAGAAATGCATTACATAGCAATAGAAGTAGGAGTATAGAGAATACTCACTAAAATCAAAATCAGGTTGAAAATTGCACTGTGATGACAAAAGAACTATCTTTGCATTAAAAAAATCTCTTGAAGAATATTCTATTGAAAAAAAACACTATCTTTTAGAATTAGAATCAGAAATAGATTCTTCTAAGAAACTAGAATTAAAATCTAAAATTGATACTATTGAAAAAACTATTAGCGAAATTAAGCATCAACTAACAACGATGTATTAACTTTATAATATTTTTCAAAATCATTTTATCATTTACAGAATATGGCTCACAGGCGTAAGAATAATGGAAATCATTAGTAGTGAAAACCTAAATTAAGAATAATTCATTATTGTTTTATTGCTTTTAATTATTGATAATGGCTCCATATACACCCAAAACCTAATAGATTTTTTACACGAGGAAAATTTTTCATTTGAAATTAAAACACCACATGAAATTAATTTAGATTTACTAGAAAAGTTTGATTCTTTTATTCTTTCAGGACGACGAAAAAATGAAAAAAAAATCAATGAAATCAATTCTAAAATAATAATTCACAGCATAAAAAATAACAAAAAACTACTAGGAATATGTTATGGCGCAGAAATTCTATCTTTAACACTAGGTGGCACAATAAGAAAACTAGAATTTTCTCAGAAAGGAGATGAACTAATTAGAATAACCAAAAAAAATTCTCTAGTAAGCAAAGAAATCAAAGTTTTTGAAAGTCATGGTTTTGAAATCTCAAAACTTCCTAATCAATTAACCTCATTAGCTGAATCCAACAATTGTAAAAATGAAATAATTCAATATGACGGGAAATTGATTTTTGGAACACAGTTTCATCCTGAAATGTCTTCTGAGGGTAAAGATATAATTCAAAAATTTTGTTCACTCTAATTAGATTTTAATAACTCTCAAAATTCATTTTGTTATTGGAATCTTCAGATCATGAGCTTTTACTACCTTTGGTACAAGAAGAGAATATCTGTTTACCCTTACCAATCAATGTTGTTTCAAAATATTGGAATATTGAACTTCCTCTAATTGAAGCACAAGAATCTGCTAAACAATATCCAGATAATGCAGGTAGTATCTTAATCGAAGGAATTGAACTTGCCGAAAGAAATGGTTTGATTTGTAAAATAATTCACTCCTCAATTCCTGAGCTTAAGAAAATTATTGATAGTGGCATTCCACCAATCGTAATCTTACCTGGAATTCCAGAAATTACGCAACACGCATCAGTAATATCAGGATACAATGAAGATGAAAAGACAATACTTCACTATATCCAAAAAGATACTCAAGAGGGAGAACTTCAAGAAGGTGCCATCCCTCAAGAAATTTTTGATAAAGAATGGTCTGAGGATGGACGATTGTTAGTCATTTTAGCTCCTGAGGATGTAATTTCATCTCTTAACATCAATCATCCCGATGAAAATTCTAATCGCATGTGTTTTGTTTCTGAGAAATTTAATGTTCTAAAAAACATGGAAAAATCATTGGATTCTATAAAGAAAGCTCTAGAATTAGATCAAAATAATCCTACAGCATTGAATCTCTTTGCTGGTATTCTTAATGCACAAAACTCACCTGACTGTGTAAAATATTACGAAAAAAGTTTAGAACTTAACAATAGAAATTACCTATCTCACAACGGTCTTGGAAATTTTTATTTGAAATCCAATAATTTTGATGAAGCTGAGAAATCTTACAGTAAAGCCATACAAATCAATCCTAAACGTTCAGCTAAAATTTACAAAAATAGGGCGTATATTCAAGAAAAATTAGGAAAGAATCAAGAAGCAAAAGATGACCTAAAAAATTATTTGAAATTATCTCCAAAAGCTGCAGATAGAGGATTGATTGAACAGGCAATTAGAGAATTATAAAATGCGGAGTGCGGGATTTGAACCCGCGGCCTTCAGCTTGGGAAGCTGACGTCATACCAGACTAAACTAACTCCGCCATTCTGAATTCTCTAATTATGATTAAATATCTTAACCATCTAATAGATCCATGGATGCACGATGTCCAGAATGTGAAAAAGTAGCAATTCTCAATGATGAAGTTTCTAAAGTAAAATGCCCACATTGTAATTTTGAGGCAGATTATGACACATACCTCGAAATTATGAAAGAGCAGGCAATTAACATG
Organism: Nitrosopumilaceae archaeon; assembly: GCA_049414205.1. GTDB lineage: Archaea > Thermoproteota > Nitrososphaeria > Nitrososphaerales > Nitrosopumilaceae > Nitrosomaritimum. The sequence continues at coordinate 37,874 of JBMSGE010000001.1, read as the reverse complement.
GCTTCTGATTATATTCCAGACAGACCTGGTTTTTGATTACCAAAAATTACCTTTATCTGAGCAATCTAAATGCGCCCCACAATTTGGACAGAACATATGACATGCCTGCATATCTACCATCTTCGAATCACACTTGGGGCATCTTATTTCTTCGTCCACCAAATCCATTCCAAATTATAATTTAAAAATAATGTCCAAACGTTAATTAGTCGTTCACCTGTTTTTTCGAATAATTGACCAACTTCAAACTTACGGTATCTGATATCAAAGGAAAATCAGTAACCAAAGAATTGAAAGACAATGATGCAAATCCATTACTTGGATTAGAAATTGGAAAAGAAGCTGATGCTGCCATTGTCGGATTAAAAGGAAAATTGAAAATCACTGGTGGTAGTGATAAGTCTGGAGTTCCTATGAGAAGTGACGTTCATGGAGCTGCAAGAAAAAGAGTTTTACTTTCTAAAGGTGTTGGATTACAAGATGCTGAAATTGGACAAAGAGTAAGAAAACTTATGAGAGGAAATACTATTTCTGAAGAAATTTATCAAGTTAATTGTAAATTTGATGGAGAACTTCCAGTGGAAGCTCCAGTTGAGGAACCAGCAGAAAGTTCTGAAGAAGAAAAAAAAGAATAACTTAACATATACCAGTCCTACATTTTGACTCATGCATTGGAAAGAAACTCTTCCTGAATGGTATGTAAAAAAATATGGATACCAACCCTGTGTAAATATTGGAACTGCAGGTCACGTAGATCATGGAAAGACAACTCTTATCCAAGCATTAACAGGATCTTGGACTAGTGTCCATAGTCAAGAACTAAAACGAGGAATTACAATTAGAGTTGGATATTCAGATGCAGCATTTTACAAATGTCCTGATTGTGAAGAGCCTTTAGGATATTCAACTACTCCAAAATGTAATAATTGTGGAAAAGAAAGTGAGTTATCAAGAGTAGTAAGTTTTGTTGATAGCCCAGGACACGAAAGTCTTATGGCAAATATGCTATCTGGTTCAGCATTAATGGATGGTGCACTACTATTAGTTGCGGCAAATGAAAAAGTCCCAAAACCTCAAACTAAAGAGCATCTACTTGCCCTGCAAACCCTTGGAATTCAACAGATTGTAATTGTTCAAAATAAAGTAGACTTAATTTCATACAAAGAAGCTATTTCAAATTATCAAGATATTACTAAATTTGTAAAGGATACACATGCATCAAAATCCCCAATAATTCCTATTTCAGCTCAATCTGGATTAAACATTGATGCATTAATTGGATCAATAGAGTCAACTATCAAAACTCCTGATAGAGATGAATCAAAGGATACAGTCATGCATGTACTAAGATCATTTGATGTAAACAAACCTGGTACTAAACTAAAAAACATCAAGGGGGGAGTAATAGGAGGAAGTCTTACAGAGGGAATTTTTAATGTAGGTGATGAAATTGAAATTAAACCAGGTATAATGAATGAGAAAAAGAAAACATATGAGCCATTACATACTGAAATAACCTCTCTAGGTACAGGTGCAGGAATTGTAGATTCTGTAAAACCCGGTGGTTTAGTAGCCATTGGCACAAAATTAGATCCTGCAATGACTCGAAGTGACTCATTCATCGGTTCTGTAATTGGCAAACCTGGAACTCTTCCAGAGAATTCAACATCAATTAAACTAGAAGTTAATCTCTTTGACTCTGCCGTTGGAATAGGCGAAGATGTCAAAGTTCTTCCTATACAAAAAGATGAACTTTTACGATTAAACATTGGAACAGCCCCAATACTTGGAAAAGTATCAAAAATTAAATCCAAAACTGCCGAAATTGAACTCCGAAGACCTGCATGTATATTTGAAAAGGGAAATGTGGCTATTAGTAGAAGAATTGCTGATAGATGGAGATTAATTGGAGCCGGCATAGTTGGTTGAAGTAATTTGCGATACTAATTTTTTAATTCATTTAGCCACAAAAAGAATCAAAAATATTGATTCTATTGACACTGAAATAGGCTCCATTTCATATGTTGTCCCCGAAGTTGTTAAAAATGAATTAATTAATCTAAAAGATGATGTTCAGAAAAAACAAGACATACTAACTACACTTGATTTTATAAAAAATTTCAAAATTATTCCAATTCATGGAAAATATGCTGATGAAGAATTGATAAATCATGTAAAAAAAAATAGGGGCATAATTGGGACAATGGACAAAGAACTAAAAAATAAAATCAAGCAAAATGGTGGATCTGTAATTTCTTTTGCAAATGACAAGATGGTATTAGAGTCTTAGTAAAATTTAACTGGAACAAATCAAATTAAAAAAACACAAATGAAAATCGAAAGTAATGCATTTCAAAATGGAAGTGAAATTCCACGGAAATATGGTTATAAAAAAGACAACATAAATCCCCCAATTTCAATCAAAGAAATACCTAATGAGACCAAATCACTAGCCCTTATCATGGATGATCCAGATGCAATGGGAGCGGTAGGAAAAATTTGGGTCCATTGGATTGTTTGGAACATCGACCCAAGTAATTCGGAAATAAAAGAAAATTCAGTACCTTCAGATTCAGTTCAAGGAAAAACAGATTTTGGTGAGATTTCATATGGCGGTCCTGCACCACCAGATAAAGAGCATACTTACATCTTCAAATTATACGCACTAGATGAAATGCTGAATATCGATGAAGGCTCAACGAAATCTCAAGTAGAGGAAGCAATGAAAGGTCATGTGTTGTCTGAGGCTAAATTAGAAGGCAAATACGCGCCATAATCTGAAAAAATTAATTTATTGATTATAACGTTCGGCCAATCTGTATTTCATATATTTGTCATCAGGAGAAAATTTAGCTGGATGAGCAGAAATTGTATCTTCCTTACATTTAGGACATTTATCTTTAAGAGTATAATGAAAACACTTTGTACATTTTCGTAATTGAAATCTCATATTAGTTCTCTCGAGTTTTTTTAGATTCTTCTCGTGTAAAATTGAATTGTCCTTTCTTTTTTTCAATACTTTGTTGGACCTCAAGGATTATTGGTTTCAATTTTTTTTCTGCAGACTTGAAATCTTCTGCAGTTACAGATAATCGATATTTTGGAGCTCCTAAATAGATAATATCCATAGAAGAATCTTTTTTCAAAACATCTAGAAGAGTTTTTTTAATAATCTCTATTCCATCCGATTTGTTGTTTGTTATTTCCATAACTCCTCGTATTTCAACAGATGGCAGTTTGATTTTAGAACAAATTTCTTCAATAGCATTAGCTGTTTTTTTAGCAAGTTTTAGATTTTTTACAGAACTTATTCCATTTCTTCCAATCTCAATAAAAGCATCGTATACTGAATCAAAATTTGAATAGATATCATCTTCTAATTTTTCAATTTCTTTATCTGATAGTTTTGCCTTATCTTGAACATTTTTTAATAATGTTTTTCCTTTTTCAAATTTTTTCACTTCTTTTAGTTTGTGCTTTTTTTGATCTTTTGATACTTGTTTTAGCGAAAGATCAATGTCTCCTCTACTTGCATTCACTTTTTTTACAAGCAGTACCTTTTTTTCATTTTCTTTAACAAATCTAGTAATTGATCTAATCCATCCTGGAGCAATTTCTGAAATATGTAAAAATCCTTGGATTCCATCATATTCATCTAATGTTACGTATGCCCCATGATCCATTACTTTTGTAACAGTTGCAAGAACAATTTCTCCTTGTTCTGGCATCTCTTGAATTTCTGTGGACATTTCTTCTAAGACTAAACTGTGCGTAATTTAATGTTGCTAGTTAGAAATCAATTCCTTTTTTTGCCTTTTTTCCTTTCTGAAATGGATGTTTAATCTCCTTCATCTCAGTAACTAAATCTGCCATCTCAATTAATTCCTCTTTAGCATAATTTCCAGTCAGAATAATATCTAACTCAGGTGGTTTAGACTCGATTAATTTTTGAACATCTTCAAGCTCTATCAAACCTAAATTTACAGCATAATTTATCTCATCTAGAATTACAATGTCATAATTTCCAGATTGGATTTTTTTTGAGCATATTTTTATTGCTTCCTTGGCAATTTTTTCATGTTCTTCTTTAGGATCCTTGTCATCTATTATTCCTACAAATCCTTTTCCAACAGCTATCATTTCAAAATCAGGTTCTAGTTTTTTTGATGAAATCATTTCCCCATAATGCCATGAACCTTTAATGAACTGAATCATGCATATTTTTTTTTCATAACCAGCAGCCCTTAAGGCAATTCCTAAAGCAGCGGTTGTCTTTCCCTTACCTTTTCCAGTGTAGATAATAGTTAGTCCTTGCTCAGCCATACTGTGATCTTTACTTTTGAGAGTAAAAACATTCAGATCATTTATTGGATCATTTAAATAAAAAATCAATTGTACACATTCGAATTGAAAATTCCAAGATTAGTTTTAGCAGGCGCAACAAGCGGAGTTGGAAAAACATCGATAACTTGTGCAATCATTCACTCCTTACAAAAAAATGGATTTTCAGTTCAACCCTTCAAAGTTGGACCAGATTATATTGATCCAAGCTATCTAAGCGCAATTTCAAAAAAAGATGTTTATAATTTAGATGTCTGGTTAATGGGGAAAAATCAACTACTAGAAAGTTTTGTCACAAATTCCAAATCAGACATTTCAATCATAGAAGGAGTTATGGGATATTATGATGGTTTTCGAGGAGATACTAATTATGCCAGCACCCACCATGTATCTCAAATCACAAAATCTCCAGTCATTTTAATTCTGGATGCTAGTAAAACTGCAAGATCAATTGCCGCCACTGCTCTAGGATTTTTAAAATTTCATACCAATTCACGCATTAAAGGTATTATTCTAAATAAAATTGGTAGTAAAAAACACGAAATTCTATGTAGGGAGGCACTAAAAAATACGAAATTACCAATAATCGGAGTAATTCCTAAAAATCCACAAATTGATTTGCAGTCAAGACATTTAGGATTAATTCCTACAATCGAAGACTCTACTTTATTACAAAAAATAAAAAATACCTCTAGAACCATAGCTGATTCTTTAGATGTTGAAAAAATAATAGAAATAATTCAAACATCGTCAGAATTAAAATCTCCAGTTAGAAAGTTCTACAAGAAAGCAAAAACAACTATTGGAGTAGCTTTGGATAGTTCCTTCAATTTCTATTATCGTGATAATTTAGAGTCATTAAAAAGAGAGGGGGCAAAAATTATTTTCTTTAGTCCTATTAATGATAAAAAATTACCAAATTGTGATGGACTTTACATCGGTGGTGGGTTTCCTGAAATTCTTGGAAATACCCTAGAAAAGAATCATACTATGAGAAAAAAAATTAAACAATTTTCAGAGAATAATTATCCAATTTACGCAGAATGTGGAGGTTTGATGTATCTTACAAAATCCATAGATTATGGTAAAAAATCAAATAAAATGGTGGGAATTTTTGATGCAGAAACAAAAATGAGTAAAAAAATGAAATTAAATTACACGAAAGGTAAAATGACAAAATCTAACATCTTGTCAAATAAAAAACATGTTTTTCAAGGACATGAATTTCATTACTCCAAATTAGAATCAGTTTCTTCTGATTCAAAATTTTCCTACGAACTTAAAATTGGAGAAGGAATCAAAAATCACCTCGATGGTATGATGGAGTACAATACTTTGGCCTCATATGGACATCTGTACATTGATGGCTCAGATTATGCAAAAAACTTTGTAAAAAGTTGTATTAAAACATCAAGAAGCTAAATCTGCTCTCAGAAGTTTATAGAGGGCATTAATTATTGCCGATGCTGAGGAACTCCCTCCTTTTCTCCCGAAATTGGTGATAAACGGAGCATCAGTAAGTTTGGAAAGTTCCTCTTTGGATTCTGGAGCACAAATAAACCCAACAGGAATGCCTATGATTAGTGCAGGTTTGACCAAACCCTCCTTTACCATGCTAATTACCTCTAAAAGGGCAGTTGGGGCATTTCCTATGGCCACAATCCCACCATCAATTTCAGAAGATGCATACCTCATGGAAACCTGAGATCTCGTTTTTCCTTGTTTTTTGGCTAATTCCATAATTTCAGGAGAAGAAATGTTACAAATTACATTATTTCCAAAATCTTTTGGATTCTGTTTGTTTAGTCCTCCCAAAACGCCATTAACATCAACAACTATGCTGCACCCATTTTTTAGAGCGTTGATTCCACTTTCAATTGCATTTTTTGAAAATATTATTCTATTTTTATCGGCAAAATCAAAATCGGCAGTAGAATGAATAATTCTTCTTACGATAGGCCATTCTTTTTTATTATAATTATGATCTCCAATTTCATTTTCAATCATTACCATACTTGCATCTTCAATAGATTGACCTTTTTCAGTTTGCATTTTCTACCTCTTTTGCTCGTTCAACAATCAAATCGATCATCTTTTCATCTGTTCCTAAATGTTTAGTAATACATACTTTGTTCAAATTTGATTTTTCAAGAGCAGGTTTTAGATCATTATTGATATCAGTTTTCACATGAGCTCCCTCATGTAAAAAATAAAAAACAATTACAAGAACTTCTGGGTTATTTTGTTCACAATTTTTTATTCCCTCGAAAATATCAGGTTGTTCTATCTCAAGAAAACATCTACTTACATTTCTATATTTTTCTTTTAATCCATCTACAACATAATTTAAGGAGATCTGTGCATTTGGATCTTTGCTTCCATGCCCAATTACTAAAACATCTACATTCTTTGATGAAGTCGAAATATCATTGTCTTTCAAAGATGCAGAAATTCTGTTATCAACAAGGTCAACCAAAGTTTTATGCATACTCATTGGTTTTGTAACAACAAATTTTACATTGGTATCTTTTTGAAATTTCATTACATCTGAAACGGCTAATTTGACTTTTTTACCTGGATAAAGAAAGTATGGCACTATCGTAAGAGATTCAATATCTTGTTTTAACACCCTTTCAATTCCATCTTCAATGAATGGAGGCTCTACCTCGAGAAAACAGTAATCTGTAAAATTATACTCCCCCTTTGCCTTAACTCTCTTACAAATTTCCTCCAATTCTTCTGAAGCCTCCCTTTCTCGACTTCCTCTATCAATTAGTAATAATCCACGTTTCATTCCATAATCCTCGCTATAGCTATTGTCAAATTAGGAGGGAATTTCTGTTTTTCCACAATTAACTTCCCTCTTGAAACCTTAATTGCGGCAGCTTCAGAAACACTAGAAGTCCCTTCAAAGGATTTTACTGTCTCTGAAGGATTTGGAGCCGTGATTTCTGCCAATTCCTCTCTATCTACATATTCAACTGGAATTCCCATTTCTTTTCCTACTTCTATTAATCCTTCAACATCCTTTGGTTTTTTTATCGAAGTAAGCTTTGCAATGGAGTTTTGGCTCAGTTGAAATTTTTGCAAACAGTCAGTGATGCCATTTTTGATAGTCTGCTTTGAGGTGTCCCAATGCAATCCGATCCCTATGACCAAAGAAGGTGGACGATAAATTACTGAATTAGACAATAATTCATTTTCAATCACTTTGTCTGAAATTATCAGATATCCTTTGGAATCGGAATTTTTCAAATCTTCAATGTTATTGTAAACCTTCACATTGGATGGTATCTCTTTATTCCAATTTGTTTTGCCTGCTTCTTGATAAACCCCAATCTTTTCTTCATTAACCATGTGAGCACTAATTTTTGTAACTGTGGAATCATCTTCAATTTTCCATCCCAGTTCTCTTCCTAATAGATCCACCGCAATGGTTTTGTTTACATCTGCAGCTGTAGTAATTACTGGTGTGGCATTTAATTTCTTAGCAATTGTTTGTGCTAATTCATTTGCTCCTCCTAAGTGACCTGATAAGACACTAATAACAAAATTAGCTTTGTCATCAATAACTAATACTGCAGGATCAGTTTTTTTATCTTTCAAAAATGGTGCAATTAATCGTATTACAGCTCCCAAGGAAAATAAGCAAATTAATGCTGTATTGTTTTGAAATAATTCAACTATTTTATTTGAAGTTGATTCTGAATACCACTGAAATTTCTCATTATTGGTAAATTTTGAAGGAGCATAAACATCCCAATCAGGAAAAATTTCTTTTAATTTGCTTCCAATCTCTAAACCATTTTTAGTAATTGCTAAAATTGAAACCTTTTCCACACTCAGAAACTTCTAAAATTAATAAAATACCTTACTACTATGATTTTTTGGCTAAGATATTACCATCAAAATCAAACAGAATTACTTCTAAGGATACCTTCTTTTCTGAATGCTTTTCCATGTGTTTATGGGTTTCATTACAAATTTGCTCAAAAAATCCCTCAAGGTTGCTTTCTTTTATTATCTCTGACACATGTCTTGCTGTATTGGCATTCATGATTTTTTGAATTATTTCTTCATTTGCTCCGCAATTTCGGGCCAACTCTGACAAGAATTTCATATCAACTTTAGATCCTTTTACATGAGTTTGCTTTACTCCTGCAGCCATTTTTGCTAACTTTCCAATGAACCCAACAATGTATGCTTTTTTGATATTTTTTTTCGAGCATTGCTGCATGGTATACCCCGAAAAGTCACCCATTTGGACAAAACAATGATCGGGTAAATCTATAATTTTTCTTGCAAAATCCTCACTTCTACCACCAGTAGTTAGAACAACTGATTCATTTCCCATGGCAATTGCAACATCCAGATTTTGCCTAATTGATGCTGCATATGACGCAGTAGAAAATGGTATTACAATACCACTGGTCCCTAAAATTGAAATTCCATTCATTATACCAATCCGTGGATTGTCTGTTTTTGGACCTAGTTCTTTTCCCTTTGGTACGGAAATTACAACTTTTAGACCATGTTTCTGCAGCAAATCCCTTGCTATATCCTCTAAATTCTCATTGATCATTTTTTTGGGAACTGGATTAATTGCAGGTTTGTTAATTTCTAGACCTAGGCCAGGTTTTGTTACAATTCCCACACCTTCACCACCATCAATTTCAATTTGATTTTGTTTATCTGTAAACGACAAATCAACTATAATTTCAGCTCCATGAGTTACATCAGGATCATCACCACCATCTTTGATCACTGAACAATGAGCTTTTTCTTTTTCAAATTTACATATGTGAATAGGGATTTTGATAAATTTACCTTTAGGAAGCTTAACCTCTACAATATCAATTACTTTTTGTTCTATTATGGATTGAACTGCAGCTATTGCTGCAGCAGTAGCAGAGGTTCCAGTTGTGAATCCCGTCTTTAAATTTTTTTTATCTGCCTTTTCCACGATAATCATGCCTATTTTGATGTATTAACTCTTGTTCGATTTTCTTAGAATATATTTAAAATTAAAATTACAAAGTATTGGATATGTCAAAAAATATTCAAGTAGTGGTGACCGGAGCAAGCGGATTTGTTGCTAAAAATGTAAGAAAACATCTCTCACAAAATGAATTTAATCTAATTTCTGTATCTCGAAAAAATTTTCAAAAATTGAAAAATGAAACCAAAATTATTTCTTCTAATTATGAAGCAAAAAATATTCTTCCAAAAATAAAAAATTCCTATGCCTTAATTCATTTAGTTGGAATCGGAAAACAATCTATAAAAAATGACTATAATTCCATAAATCTTGGATTTACTAAAAAAATTATTAATTTATGTAAAAAAGCCCACATAAAAAAAATCATTTTCACTAGCGGTCTTGGAGTATCCAAAACTACTTCTCTTGGATATTTTATTTCAAAATACCGTGCCGAACAACAAATAATTGAATCTGGTTTGAACTATACCATCTTTAGACCATCTTATATTGTAGGCAAAGATGATTTACTAACAAAATATCTAAAAAACCAAATCAAGACCAAAGAAATCGAAATTCCTGGTAGCGGTAATTACTCAATTCAACCAATTTACATTAATGATGTTTCAAAAGTAATTGCAAAATCTTTACTAGATAATAAATTTAGAAAAAAAACATTAGATCTGGTAGGTTCAGAATCATTCCCTTTTCAAGAGTATGTAAAACTTTTTTCAATGAATAAAATTAAAATCAAAAAACTAGATTTAGAAATTTGTTACAATGACGCGATAAACAACCCTCAAAGTAAACTTTCTGTAGATGATCTTAATCTTTTGATTGGTGATTTTAAAGGAAATCATAAAAAATTAAGTAAAATTTCAAAAATTCCCTTTGAGTCTATCCGTGAATTATTAAAGTCCGGAAGATTGCTTCAATGAATCTGCTTTATCCGTTTTTTCCCAATTAAATTCTGGTTCATTTCTTCCAAAATGTCCATACGCGGCAGTTTTTTTGTAAATTGGTCTCTTCAAATCCAAAGTAGATATTATTCCAGAAGGCTTCATATCAAAATTTTTCCTAACCAGTTCTTCTATTTTTTCCTCTGGAATTTTATTTGTTCCAAAAGTGTTTACGTATAGTGAAACAGGCTCAGCAACTCCTATTGCATAGGCAAGCTGAACTTCACATCTTTCTGCTAATTCTGCCGCCACAATATTTTTTGCAATATATCTACACATGTAACATGCTGATCTATCAACCTTTGAAGGATCCTTTCCTGAAAAAGCTCCTCCACCATGTCTTCCAAATCCACCATAAGTATCAACAATTATCTTTCTACCTGTTAGACCTGCATCTCCATGTGGACCTCCAATAACGAATTTACCTGTTGGATTTACATGAATCACAATATTGTCATTCCAAAGATCACCTAAAACTGGTTTGATTACTTTATCTACCATTTCTTTTGTTATTTCTTCTTGAGAAATTTCAGGAGCATGTTGTGTGGAAACTACAATTGTCTCAATCTTGGTGGGTTTGTTGTTTTCATATCTTACAGAAACCTGTGTCTTTCCATCAGGTCTGACCCATGATAAAGTATTATCCTTTCTGACTTTTGCTAATTGTTGAGCAAGTTTTTGAGAAAGTAAAATTGGCATTGGCATTAATTCATCAGTTTCATTGGTTGCAAATCCAAACATTAATCCCTGATCTCCTGCTCCTTGCTCTTTTTCTGCAGTTGCAGTGACTCCTTGACTGATATCTGGACTTTGAGCATGAAGTCTAAGATTTACTTCACAGGATTCAGTATCGAACATCAAATCTTTATTGTCATATCCAATTTCTCTGATAGTTTTTCTTACTAATTGCTCTTGGGCTGATTTTTCAAAATTTGCCTTTGAGGTTACCTCACCGACGACAGCTACAAAATCAGTAGTAACAAGTGTCTCAACAGCAACCCTTGAGTCTGGATCTTGTCTTAGATATTCATCTAAAAATGCGTCTGAAATTTGGTCACATATTTTATCAGGATGTCCTTCTGTTACTGACTCTGATGTAAACAGAAAATTATTAGTCATAGGAACCACTAGATCTTAGAGTTCGTTTTCAATTTTGATGAAGAGTACATTATTGCCTCTGACTATTACTCTACCATAATTTGCAATTACTTTCTCGTCATGTAGTTCTTCTGCATCAGTCATAATCAAATTCATATACGAATCTACATTATCCATTTTTCCTTTATACTCTACTTCGTTTTTCAGTCTTACGGTAACTTTCTTTTTTGTGCTTTTTTGAAGCATTGTTAATGGTCTTTTTGCGCTATTTTGTGACACTAATTATTCACTTAATTTGGCATCGTTGTTTTCTTGAATAAAAGCCTTGCCTCTTTGCGAATTTATGAAATTCCTTAAATTTTTTCCTTGTTTTTCTATAATTAAATAAATGATTTCTACCGGTTTGAAAAAATTAGATGAAATTCTAAATGGTGGGATTCCATCATGTGCGATCACAGATATTTACGGTGCCAATGGGACAGGAAAAACACAATTAATTTTACAAATATGCATTAATTCGATAAAAAATAAAGGAAATGTTCTTTTTTTAGATACTACTGGAGGCTTCAGACCAGAACGAATTCTTGAGATACAAAAACATCAAAATTTGGATCTTAATATCTTAGACAAAATTACAATTTCTAGAATCAGAAATACATCTGAGCAAATTAATTCTATTAAGAATACTGATCTTGAAAAATTTTCTCTAATTGTAATTGATAACATCACAGATTTATTTTCTTACGAATACAAAACAGAAGATTCTATTTCTGAAAAGAATTCCTTGTTTATGAGACATTTACATGATTTATCTTTGATTGCAATTACCAACAAAATTCCAATAGTGATTACAAATATGATCAGAAATATGGGAGACAAAGAAGTAGAAAATATGAGGAAAGCAATAGATCTCTATACTCATATCAAAATTAAACTCTCTAAAAATTCATCAAAATATCATGGAGATGTAAATTGGCTTTTAAATCACGAATCATTCAGTTACGTTATAGGTAGTTCGGGATTATCTGATAATGAAGATTTTTAATGATCCCTGTCATACATAAAATATGGCAGGGATTTTTGATGCTATTCCAGCAATAACTGTGACTTTATTTGTCCTTGGATTAGTGGGAGTAATGTTTTACGAAAAACTACAATCAAAGTCCATCGAAGAATCCAACTCTTGACTTGAATCTTAATTCTTTATTTAGTAATTTTGGATTCAGTACTCTTACAGAGATACAAAAAAAAGCATCACCTGTAATATTACAAAAAAAAGATTGTTTAGTTATAGCTCCTACCGGTTCTGGAAAAACTGAGTGTTCCGTTATTCCTATTTTCTCTATTGTAAAAAATTCAAAAAAACCGGGAAAAATTAAGGTACTTTACATAACTCCCCTAAGAGCTCTAAATCGAGATGTATTTAGAAGAATCACAAAATACGCACATAACAGTAATCTTTCCATTGAGATTAGACATGGGGATACTACTCAGACTGCAAGGAAAAAAATAACGGAAAATCCTCCTGATATTCTAATTACTACTCCTGAAACATTGGTAATTTTGCTTACTCAAATTAAAATGCTAAATGCTCTATCTGATCTTGAATGGATTGTTGTTGATGAAGTACATGAATTGCTTGGCAGTGAACGAGGATCCCAACTATCATTAAGTATTGAAAGACTTCAATTAAATTCTAAATTTCCTTTAACTAAAATCGGATTATCTGCTACTGTGGGAAATATTGAAGAAGCAGGAAAGTTTGTGGTTGGGACTAAAAGAAAATGTGAAATAATTAGGGACTCATCGGTAAGAGAATATGATGTTGAAGTAAAATATGTAGAGGGTACAATTTCAGATGTTGCTGAAAAAATTATTGAATATGTTAAAGACTTGAATTTAGATTCACCCATTTTACTTTTTACCAATACTCGCGGGGAAGCTGAATTTATGGCATCAATTTTGAAAGAAAAATCTTCTATTAACATTGAGCTTCATCATGGTTCCTTATCAAAAGAAGTTAGAGAAGATACAGAAAATTCCTTAAGAGAAGGCAAACGAGGAATTGTAGTTTGTACTTCCTCACTAGAATTGGGATTGGATATAGGTTCTGTCGAATTAGTTATTCATTACGGCTCTCCTAGACAAGTTTCAAAATTAGTGCAAAGAATAGGAAGAAGTAGGCACAATAGGAATGCCTCAGCTAAAGGTTTGATTATAACAAATACTGCTGACGATGAATTTGAAACCAAAGCAATTCTTGAGAGAATTAAAGAGGGTTCTATAGAACCCCAAAAAATACATGAAGGTTCCCTTGATGTACTAGCACATCATCTTGTTGGGTTGACAATGCAACTCGGAGAAATCTCCGTAGACTCTGCGTTTAAGACATTAACCAAAGCATATCCATTTAGAAATTTAACATTAGAAGATTTGATAGATGTTTTAGATTTACTTGATTCTAACTATCTAGTATTTTTTGATAGAACAAAAATGAGTTTTAGGAAAAAGGGAGGAGCGTTCAAATATTATTTTGAAAATCTTTCTACAATTCCTGACATTCTTAAATTCAAAGTTTTTGATAGTGTAGGAAAAAAAATCATCGGATCTCTTGATCAGAGATTTGTGGGTGATTTTGGGGATTCTGGGAATATTTTTGTTCTGAAGGGTTCACAATGGAGAATTCTAAATGTAGATGAGAAGTCCTTCACGGTTAATGTTGAACCATTTAGAGGAGGTGGAATAACCGTTCCTTATTGGGAAGGAGAAAGTATTCCAATAGATTATAGAACTGCAAAAAAAGTGGGAAATTTTAGAACTAAGGTAAAAAATGGCTCCCTCAAATTAATTAACCATGCTATTGAAAAATTAAATTTTGATGATGTTCCAAATGAAAATATTTTGTTAATTGAATCATCAAAATCTCAGGGATCTATAGTAATACATTCATGTTTTGGAACAAAAATAAATTCTACACTCTCTACACTTCTTTCTTCAATGTTATCATCTGTTTTGGGATTTTTAGTTGACTCACGTTCTGATGGATATAGAATTGTCTTATCTTCCAGATCTAGGATATCTGAAAAATTATTTCTTGAAGTGTTGAAAGATGATTATGATCTACAATCAATGGTTTCAGCTTCTTTAAAGGGAACACATAATGTAAACTGGAGAACTTGGTGTGTTGCTAAAAAATTTGGAGTTGTAAGAAGAGGAGCAATCTATGAAAAAAAATCTGCCCGATTTTTATATGAAAGATATTCAAAAACAGCACTTGTCAAAGAAGCTCTAAGAGAATTATTTCATGATAAATATGATCTACCAAATACTGATAAAATTTTAAAAAAAATACGTGAAAATCTTATTTCCGTAAAATGGATAGAAGTTGATCAATTCTCTAAACTGGCAGAGCCAATTCTTGATCATACCACAAAATACTATTCTTCACCAGTTAATCTTGACAAAGGAATTCTTGATCTAGTCAAAGCCAGACTATCTAAAACCAAACATCGGTTAGTTTGTGCAAGATGCGGAAATTGGGAACGTGTAATGGAAACCAACGAAGTAAAATCATTGGTTTGTCCTTATTGCAAATCAAGGCAAATCACTGCAACCTTTTATTCTGATTATGATCTTCCAAAAATCATTCGAAAGAAACATGATGGAAAAAAACTGTCTGTAGAAGAAAAAAAGAAGTTCAATCGAGCCTGGAAAGTGGCTTCTTTGATTGAAAATTTTGGAAAACTAGCCATTGTTGTTCTTTCTGGTTATGGTGTTGGGGCAGACACTGGAGCACGTATTCTACGAAATATGGTTGATGAAGAAATAATTTTCAAACAGATCTATGAAGCTGAAAGGCAATATGTTGTGACTAGAGGATTCTGGGACTCTTAATTTTTCTTGGTAATTTTAGAAAATGCAGTCAAAAACAAATCTATTCTTCCTTCTAACCCAGACCTAGCATTTAGGCCAGTTATTGAAATGATCTCTCCTATTTCACAAGTTTCAATTAATCGAGCTTGATTTCTCCACCCTTTAACCCAAATTTGACCAGTATCATCTTCAACGAACATCTCAGATAATGTTATAGATTCACCAGTTTTTGTTTGAACCTCTCTTCTTTCAGGAACTTTCAAAACTATAGCTTCAATGCAATAATTTCCATCAACTTTAACATCGTTAATTTTTGTTCTAATTTTGGATAATGAAAGAATTTTTCCGTCATCATCTAGTTTTCTGACAAAAGAATTATCATCTAACGTAATAGAATTACCATAAGCTTTTGATGGCATTAATTCTATAACATCTCCCTCACTGAAAATATTTGTAGAGTTTGAGAAATCACTTATGTTAAATAATTTTTTATCTTTGTCAACACCAAGTATCATTTTGTTTCCATTATCATTAGTAGATATTGAGAGAATTCGTGCAATGATAGGTTCTGCTTCTTTTCCTCCTTCAATTTCAATTATTGTTGATTCGTTACCATGAATTTCCATTCCTTGATTTCCAGATCTAACTTTTACACCTAGCAGTCTTACTTTAGCATCCTGAGAAATCATATTTGGAATAACAGATTCATCCTGTCCCCACAAAACAACTCTCATAGAATTTCCATCTTTTCCTTTTAGTCTCATTCTAAGGGCTTTGCCAGGTTGGCCTCGAGAATTTGTGAATTCCATTCCTGATATCATTCCATCAATTACGCCTGATACTACAAGATCTTTTTGACCTTCCTGTAATTCACTCACATCTTTTGTAATGTTGTCTATATTTGGAATATCACTATCATTTTGTACAGTTTGTAAATTGGCTCCGGATCCAATGTTAATTGTAGGATCTCCATTAAGATCTGATTTTACATATGCTTTGATAATTTTTATCAAATCTCCTGGTTTGATATTTTCAATTCCAGGCAAATTCGCTTTTTCGTCCCAAAGTTTCACACTAGCTGTAGAATTATTATCATATACTGTCATACTTCTTAGAAAGAAAGAAGATCCATCTTTTCTAGAAAATTGTTTGGCTGGTGACATGTTAAGAACTCTGGTTTCAAGAGAAATTTCTTTTGCACCTGCATAAAGATCCTTTAATCCCATCTCAGTTTTTAGAGGTTCTGATAAAGAAATTCCAAAATCAGACGCAATTAAGAAAATGGCTCCTTGATCAGTTAAATAACCAGCACCTATTTTCTCTTTTTTTTGCTTTATCATTTCTTCAATATCAGATTTATTTAATTCAGGTTTTTGTTCAAGGAGTTTATTTAGAAGAGTTTCAAATTCAGACAATTCAATGTTTGTAAACAGGGTCTATTAATAAAAATTTCATTAACTAAATTAGTAAGAAGATCGGAATTGGGTCATGTCTTGTATCATTGTTAATAAATTAACTAAGAATTATGGATCTGTCAAGGCAGTAGACGACATTACAATGTCTGTGAAAAGAGGACAAGTATTTGGTTTTTTAGGACCAAATGGAGCAGGAAAATCTACAACAATTAAACTTCTCACTACTCTAATTCAACCCTCAGGAGGATCATTGGATATTTTAGGTATAGATGCTATAAAAAATCCCTTAAGAGTTCGACACAAAATTGGAGTCGTTTTACAACAACCTAGTTATGAACCCACATTAACAGTTGAAAAATCACTTGAAAAATATGGAATGATGTGGAATGTTCCCAAAAATGAGCGTAAAATTAGGATGGAAAAACTACTTGAGGATTTTGATCTAGTCGAAATTCGCAAAAAAAGAAATGAGGATTTATCCATTGGACAACGAAGACGAGTCCAGGTTGCCCGAGAATTTATGCATGATATGGATCTATTATTTTTGGATGAACCAACTGTTGGATTAGATCCTAGTGCCCGAAGAAAGCTTCTTGATTATTTAAGAAACAAAGTAACATCAGGATTAACTATATTCTTTACAACTCACATTTTAACTGAGGCCGAATATCTTTGCGATGAAATAGCGATTATTGACAAAGGCAAAATTCTTGCTATAGATACCCCGGATGCATTAAAAAATAGATTTGGTAAAGACAAAACAATAAAAATTCATTTACTAAAAAATCATCAGGAAGTTACAAAACTCCTTGCAGATATTTCAGATTGTAAAATTGATTTTCATACTGGAACAAATATCACAATACAATCAGAACAATCGGAAATTGCGTTAATGAAAATTTTAAAAATTTTAAATGATAACGAAATTGAAATAGATGATCTTTCAGCAGTTCCCACAAATCTTGAAGAAATTTTCTTAAAAATGGTAGAGGAAAATGTATCCAATAATTAGACTTGTAAATAGAAATTTAACAATCTCTATTAATCCAGCATTCCTGTTATGGCAGATAATTTTTCCTATAATCTACATATTTATCGCAGGATTTGCATACACATCTCTAATTCGTGAAGTACCATTTGGAGCTAAAGAATTAGCATATCCTGCATTTTTAGCATCTGGTATGATTGGTTTTAACATTATGAATAGTACTCTAGTCTCTGGTATCATAATTTGGAATGATAGAAAATATGGGATGTTTGAACAAATTATGTCTGGACCGTTTACACGAGCAAATTATATTTTGAGTAACATTTGCACAATAGGAATAATTGGTTTAGTAAGTGCATCACTTATCGCGCTTATTGGCTACCCAGTTTTTTTTGATTCTATTGATTTTTCTTTATTGACTATACCGCTGATAGTGTTTGCAGCAATTACAGGTTCTGTTTTATTTGGGTCATTGGCATCAATTATTGCAACTAAATTAAGATCAAGTGAAGGATTCAATGTAATTCTTAACACTGCATTTCTTTTCTTTGCTTTTGTAAGTACAGCTTTTTATCCCGCGGAAGGAGCACCAGAACCTCTAAAAACAGCATTTTACCTAAACCCACTCACTTATCTGGTAGACATTATACGAGCTGGAATTTTTGGAAATATTTCTGAATTTGTTTTAATAGAAATGGGAATTCTTGCTGTAATTGCTACAGTACTATTTGTAATTGCCACAAAACTTCTTACAAAATTAGATTTTTAACAAATTAAACAGTAGCCCGGCCCAGACTCGAACTGGGGTCAAGGGCTCCAAAGGCCCCTATGCTTGACCGCTACACTACCGGGCTTCTGATAAAGAAATTTGATGTTCAATTTACTTTAAAGTGTTATTCCAAGGCTTTTCTTTTTCTAAATACAATAAGTTTTTCTTAGCGCACTACGTAGCTCCATCATAATGGCTGTAACAAAGATTGTCGTTTATGGACTGAGTACTGAAGGATATGCAATAGCATGTCAAATGGCCATGAAAGGTGCGGATGTATACATAATTGATGAATCAAATCCTTCTGCCATATCACTAAAAGCGGAAATTGCAAAAATCTATCCAAATGTTACTTCTTTGAAGGAAGATGAACCTCTATTGGCTATGGAACCAATCGATGTAGCCATTTCCAAAGCTCAATACCTATTCTTTACACCAAGAATTAGAAAAACTGGACAAGATATCAAAACGGAAATTCACTCAAAATTCAAAGATGCAACTAATTCGTTAAAGAAAAACAGTTCCGTAGTCTATACTCTTCCAACTGGATTTGGTGGGAATAACGAAAATATTTCATTATTAGAGCATGTAACGGGATTAGAAATCGGAAAACAGATTTCGTATTTTTACTATCCATTAGAAGACCAAAGTCAACAACCAAAAACAATAGGCTCCTTTAACGGAAAGGAAGATACCAAACTCTCAGAACTTCTATCCACAGGAAAAAAAGAGAAAAGATTTGTTGCGATTTCCTCATCTGAACATTTTCATGCAATCAATGTTCTATCTAGATTTTCTAGTCTTTGCAGTATACTAGAGGTTTGTAAGTATGCACAAGATGATATTACAAAAAATGATCTTTCTTCAGATGACTTTCAAGAAATTTTTCTTGATGATATGGTTACAGGATTATATGATCTTAAGTCATTAGGATCTTCCTTTGAAGGAGCAAATACCTTGATGTATCTTATCAACGGAAGTGTCAAAGGAATTGATGGGTACATAAAACGACTAATCGATGAAATTCGTGCCACTTTAAAGAAAAATGATCTTAAAGCAAGTAGAACTAAGATTGCAATATCTTGGACCCTTGATCAACACTCTATGCGAGGTGATAAAATAGAGATGTTACAAAATCTAACCTCAAGATTACGTGATTATATTGGAGATGTTGAAGCTTATGAAGATCCTCATTTAGATCTCTTTCATAGTGACAAAACAACAATAGTTGTTGCATGCTCCAAATCTGATTTTGAAAATATAGAAAAAAACAAAAAAGATTCTAGTCTTATTATTGTAAAAGCAAATCCTTTATGCGAAACCATCCAATAAGAGTATAAATTAGCTTATCAATTACTGTGGTTGAAATGTCTAATGAAGATGATTCTGAAATCCCTGTCACTGTAATAACTGATAGTACAGATAACAGTGAAAAGGATAGTAATGAAGAGGCAGTTTCTTTAGAAATTTTAAAAAATTCACTTGAAGAAGAAAAACAGAAATCTCAAGATTTAGAAAATAAATTAAAACATGTTATGGCAGATTTTCAGAATTTAAGCAAAAAAACACAATCCGAAATTGAAACAGGAGTAAATAACAAAATTTCCCAACTAATGTTGGAATTTCTTAAAATTTATGATGATTTTATACGTGCAAAAGAAGTTCTTTCAGTAAATGAAGAAAATACAAAAGGATTAGATTCTATCTTAAAAAACATGAATTCTTTACTTTCAACAAATAATGTTTTACCAATCGAAGCTATAGGAGAGATTTTCGATCCAAATCTACACGAGGCAATCTCGATTATAGACGACCCTAAACTTGACGATGGAACCATTGTCAAAGAAATCAGGAAGGGATATATTTCTCGTAATAGGGTTATTAGACCATCATTAGTAGAGATTTCAAAAAAACAAGGAGAAAATAAAAATGACTAAAGTAATAGGGATTGATTTGGGAACAAGTAATTCGGCTGCGGCCGTGGTGATGGGTGGTAAACCCACAATTATTCCTGCAGCAGAAGGTGCTACTGTAGGAGGTAAGGCATTTCCCTCTGTAGTTGCCTTCTCGAAAGAGGGCGATCTTCTAGTTGGAGAGCCAGCTAGAAGACAAGCTGTAACTAATCCAGATAACACCATTGTCGCTGCTAAAAGAAAAATGGGAAGCGATCATACTTTTAAAATTTTAGACAAAGAATACAAACCTCAACAGATTTCTTCATTCATACTTCAGAAGATCAAAAAAGATGCTGAAGCATTTGTTGGCGAACCTGTTGAAAAAGCCGTCATTACTGTACCTGCTTATTTTGATGATAATCAACGACAAGCTACAAAAGATGCAGGAACTATTGCTGGGTTAGATGTTGTTCGAATAATTAACGAACCCACAGCAGCATCCTTAGCTTTTGGTTTAGATAAAGCAAAACAAGACATGAAAATTCTCGTCTTTGATTTTGGTGGAGGAACTTTAGACGTTACAATAATGGAAATGGGTGGTGGTGTGTTTGAGGTAATGAGCACTTCTGGAGATACCCAGCTAGGCGGAACTGACATGGATAAAGTCATTATCGATTATGTAATGGATGAATTCAAGAAGAAAGAAGGATTAGATCTTTCCCAAGATAACACTGCAATGACAAGAATTAGGGAAGCAGCAGAAAAAGCAAAAATTGAACTTTCTACAGTGATGGAAACCGACATCAACCTTCCATTCATTGCACAGGATCCTTCATCGGGTGCGAAAAATCTTGAGCTAAGAATTACACGCGCAAAATTAGATGAACTAATTGGACCTATAATTGAAAGATGCAAACCATCTATAGATAAAGCTCTTGAAGATGCCAAATTATCAAAATCAGACATTAACAAGATTGTGATGGTAGGAGGTCCTACAAGAATACCATTAGTAAAAAAATTCGTTAGCGAAGTAATTGGAAAAGAAGTTGAATCAGGTGTTGATCCTATGGAAGCAGTAGCTATGGGAGCTGCTATTCAGGCTGGTATAATTGCCGGGGATGTAACTAGCGATATTGTATTACTAGATGTCACTCCTTTAACTCTGGGAATTGAGACTATGGGAGGAGTAAGAGAGCCACTCATAGAGAGAAATACCACAATCCCAACCTCAAAAAGCAAAGTATTCACTACAGCTGCAGATAATCAAACTGCCGTAACAATTCACGTAGTACAAGGAGAACGACCAATGGCAAACGACAATGTTTCTCTAGGGAGCTTTAACCTAACTGATTTACCACCTGCACCAAGAGGAGTTCCACAAATTGAAGTAAAATTTGATATCGATGCAAATGGAATTATCAATGTAACAGCAAAAGATCTTGGAACTCAAAAGGAAGCAACTATTACTATTGAATCATCCACAAAATTATCTAAAGATGAAATAGAAAAACTCAAGGAAGATGCAGAAAAATTCTCTGAAGAAGATAAAAAGAAAAAAGAAAAAATTGATATTAAAAATGAGGCTGAAAGTTTCATTTACACAACAGAAAAATTAGTTAATCATGATCTTAAAGATAAAATTTCACAAGAACAAGGAATCAAGGTAACTGATGCCGTCAAAGAAGTCAAAGAGGTATTGGATAAGGATATAGAAGAACTGAAACCAAAACTTGAAGCATTAAAATCAACTGTAAATGAAATCACTACTGAACTTTACAAAAATGCTGCCCCTCCCCCAGGTCCAGATCAAGGTGGAGCAGGACAACAGGAACAAAATACTGAAGGACAACAGGAACAAACTACAGGTGAGCAAAAATCTGAATCCTCATCAACTGAAGAAACAAAAAATAATTGATTTTGAAAAATCGATCGTTTATACACCAATAATAACTAAAGAATAATTCATGGCTGCAAAACGAGATTACTATGAAGTTTTAGGAGTTTCTAAAGATACGCCTATTAATGAAATTAAGTCACAATATAGAAAATTAGCATTAAAATTCCATCCTGATCGAAATAAATCTACAGAAGCAGCTGAACATTTCAAGGAAATTTCTGAGGCATATGCAGTTATTTCTGATCCTGAAAAAAGGAAAATTTACGATCAACATGGACATGCTGGTGTTGATGGAAGATATAGTACAGATGATATTTTCCAAGGGGCCAGTGCTAACTTTAATGATATTTTTGGTCGTGGAGGCGGTGGATTTGACTCAATTTTTGAATCCATTTTTGGAAGAGGTGGATTTGGTGCACAACAACAAAGAGGATCTGATCTACTCTATGAAACTTCAATCACTTTAGAAGATGTGCTATCTGGAAAAAAAATGGAAATTGATTTGAAAAAAAATATTGAATGTACTACTTGTAATGGTTCGGGATGTAAGCCCGGAACTTCTCAAAAAACATGTAATAGTTGTAATGGACAAGGTCAAGTTCGAAAAAGTAGAAGCATGGGATTTGCTTCCTTTGTAACAGTTGAACCATGTTCTTCATGTAGAGGAAAAGGATCAATCGTTGAAACTCCTTGTGGTGAATGTAAAGGAAACGGAAAATCAAAAGGAACTAAAAAAATAACATTTGAAATTCCACCTGGAATTGATAATGGAGATTATACAATACCTAACGAAGGTGATGAAATTCCTGGGGGAATAAATGGAGATTTGATTGTTAGAATTCGAGTCCAACCACATCAGAATTTTAAAAGAGATGGTGCAGATATTTTTTATGACCAAGATGTATCTATGATTGATGCAACTTTAGGAAAAGAAATTACCGTTCCAATCCTCAACGGCTCAGATAAAATAAAAATTGATTCAGGTAGTCAACCAAATACAATAATCAAGTTGAAGGGAAAAGGGTTACCTAGATTGAATTCAAGAGGTAGAGGTGATCAATATGTCAGGGTTGTTGTAAATATTCCAAAAAAACTAAGTAAAGACCAAAAAAAACTGCTTGAAGAATTTCAAAACTCATTGGAATGATTGAAATCATACCTGATTAACTAGATAAAAAATAATTTCATTCCTTGATAAAATCTCTAATTATGACTTGATGACCTTTTCTGATATGTAAAGAGTGATTAGATTTCAAAATTTCGCCAATTTTTTCACTATCATAAAATTTTGTATTATATCTCCCAAGAATTTTTTTACAATTATTACAATAAATTTCTCTGAATTTCATTTCATCTTCTCAATTATTGAAACAAATTTTAAAAAACCAAGTAATAAAGAAACTTATTCTAGATTTTCAAAATTGGATTTGCGGGAGTCGCCCAGCCTGGTCAACGGCGTAAGGTTCAGATCCTTATCTTTTAGGAGTTCGTGGGTTCAAATCCCACCTCCCGCATACAGATTTTCTTTAATTTTCTAAAATTCTCTTGATGTTTTTTAAAAGAAGTTTATTTATCATTTCTCCAGAGGCTTTTCCTCTTAGATCTTTCATTGCAATTCCCATTAACGGGCCAATCGCTCTTTCTTTTTGGTTTTCAATGATTGATTTATTATCATTGGTAATTTTTTCAATCATTTTTTCCAATTCATCCTCATCGAGTGTTTCAATTGAGGTATTCTTCATTGCTTCCTCCAAAGAATTTGATTTCCCTGCCATAATGCTTTCAAAAATTATTTCAATTGATTCTTTAGCTATTTTTCCATTCTGAAGATATTCAAATGACTTTTCTATCTCTTCATTTGTAAGGAGTTTTGCATTCAAACCACTTCTTTCTAAATTAGTGATAGAAGAACACAAAATAGAAGCAACAAAAGTTGGATTGATCTGTGTCCTGGAAGAAATTTTTTCGAATAAATCAATATACTGAGAATCGAAAATTTGTTCGGCTAATTGTAAATTCAAACTATATTTTTCTTGGAGTTCTTTAAGTGATTCATCCCAAGATTTTGGAATATTACTTTCCGCAATTTCTAATTCATTTTTTGTTACAGAGATGGGGGGAATATCAGTTTCAGGATACATTCTTGATGCTCCAGGTCGTGGTCTAAGAAATACTGTATCTCCATTTGGAGTTGCCAATCGAGTTTCAGCAGGAACTCCTTTAGTTGCAGAATTAATTCGATTTATGATTGATTCTATTGCAAAATCAATTTTTGATGATGGTGCTGCAATTATTAAAAATGCATCATCATCCTTAATTTCTAACAGGGTTTTTACAATTTCTATGTCATTTTCTTCTATACCATAATTTGGTAATTCATCTGAATGAAAGACTCCTCCAATACCGTAAAATTTTACTAACTGACCAATTTCTTTACCAAGTCTAATTCCCTCATATGGAGAATAACCAAACATTCCTGAAAAGTTTGGTATTTTTAATGCCTTTATTATGGAATTATCTTTTAGTGCCTTTTGAATTATTTTTGATTGACATTTTTTCCAATCATCTGTAATTTCAAGAACATTATCCCGCGTTATACCTTCAAATTTTGAATTTTTCAATTTTTCAGCAATTTTCACCAAGCCGTGCTGTCTTTTAGCCTCAAATTCAATTATTTTTTCTAACTGATCTAACTGTTGAACTCCCTTTACTTCAACAACTGCACCTCCATTTTTTACAGACACATTAACATCTTGTCGTATAGATCCAATTCCTCTTGTAACTTTTTTTGTACTTCTTAGGAGCTTACCCAGAGAAAGTGCTATTTTTTTAATCTGCGATGGATTTCCTTCGACTGGCTCTAAAGCAAT
Source organism: Nitrosopumilaceae archaeon (assembly GCA_049414205.1). Taxonomy (GTDB): domain Archaea; phylum Thermoproteota; class Nitrososphaeria; order Nitrososphaerales; family Nitrosopumilaceae; genus Nitrosomaritimum. Next base: position 12,791 of record JBMSGE010000001.1, on the reverse strand, counting down.
TTCAACTAAAGGTACACCAAGACGATCAAGACTATATTCTCTTACTGATCCTTTGTCTCCAAGCAATTTTGCAGCATCTTCTTCTAGACAAATGGACTGAACTCCAATTTTTTCTCCTTCTACATCAATGAATCCTCCCTGTGAAACTAGCATGGTTCTCTGAAAACCAGTGGTGTTAGAACCATCAATTACAGTTTTTCTCATAGGATAAATTTCACTGAAAATATTTGATTTTAACGAAGAAGCAATAACCAAAGCCAACTTTTTTGCATCTTCATCTAAATTATGAGGAGGCTCTTCATCTTCCTCAACAAGACAACTACTTTTAGAATTTCCGTAATAGACTATGCTCTTTGATTTTGATTTCTCAAACAAAGCCGCAGGATCATATTTTCCTAACTCACTTTTTACAGCACGTAATCTTCTTTGAAATTTTTTTGTATATTCATCAGACTCTATCGGTGGACAATCACAAAATAATTTTTTATTAGTATGCAATTGTTGGTGGATCTCCAATCCAACCTTTACTCCAACTTCATCAAAAGAAAATTTGTCCATTTTTATCTTCTCTTATGATATTTCTGAAGCAATATTCTCAAGCATCAAATTCTTTATTTCCTCTTTATCGTTTGAATTACCTAATACCCACATTGCTTTTACTAACGCAACTTCTGGTATCATATTTTCCAAAGGTACTATTCCTAAATCTAGCAAATCTCGTCCGCTTTCGTAAACTGTCATACCTACTCTTCCATCTATGCATTGAGAGGTCATGCCTAGAAAAACTCCTTTCTCATGTGCTTTTTTTACACTTTCATACAAAACCTTGCCAATATGCCCAAGACCAGTCCCCTCAAAAATAATGGCTCTATAACCCATATCGATAATTTTTTCCAAAAGTTCTGCACTGTATCCCGGATAATATTTCACCAAAGCAACTTTGGTATCCAAATTAACTTTGGGTGTAAACTCACTTTCTTTAAAATAATTACTCTCAACATTTTTTTGAATTTTATCACCGGTAATAACAAAAGCAGGACTGCCTCCAATTGTTTCAAAAGCACTTCTTTTACTTGTATGATTTTTTCTTACTCTTGTTCCCAGATGGCATGAAATAGTTTCATCGCTTTCATCATGATGCATTACCACATAAACTCCATTAGATTTACCTTCTACAAGAAATCTTGTTGCACCGATAAGATTCAGAGCAGCATCAGAAGAAGCACGGTCAGAAGATCTTTGTGATCCAACAAGAACAATAGGTATTGGAAACCCTGCTAACGCAAAGGAAAGAAATGATGATGTATAATGCATTGTGTCTGTTCCATGAGCAATAATGATGCCAGAATAGTTTGATTTTGAAAATTCTACTAACTTATTTGCAATTTGTAACCAGTGGTCTGGCATGATGTTTTCAGAATATTCTGAAAACAAAACCTCTGTGTCAATATTTGCCATCTTGGAAAGTTCTGGTACTGAAGAATTCAACTCTTCTGCAGTTAAAATGGGAGTAACTGCACCTGTTCTATAATCTACTTTACTGGCAATTGTTCCACCAGTTGATAACAAGAGAATTTTTGGAAGAGAAGGATTTTCTTCTATTTTTGGTTGTGGTTCTACAGTTTTTCCAGAAGAAGATATTTTTTCCACTTTAGTGATTTTGTCTAATTCTAAACCAATATTGTAACCGCTATTCAATTTTAGAACCACATGCTTGTCATCACTGTGCTCATATCTGGGCATAATTATTCCCAAATAAGTCAAATCTGCTGTTATTTTGACTGAATCTCCAATTGTAATATTATTTGATTTTAGAAATTCTAAGGAAATCCCTCTATATCCAGTATATTCAGACATTTACGAGAATTACTTTTTGTCTATTTAATAAAAACTACCTGTAATAGGATGCTACTAGTTTTTCGCCCATCTTGAGGTCCTTTTGTTCACGAACCTTCTTTACGGCTTCTTCGAAGTGTTTCATTGTTACTTTAGCGTTCTCAGAGCTTTTCTCGACGTCTTTAACATCTGGATGTTTATCTAAGAATTCATGAATAACCAAAGATACGGCTGTGTTAGCAATTGCAGCAGTATCTGCTCCACTGAGACCATCAGTTAGTTCGGCAATCTTTTCATAATCAACATGTTGTGGATCATTTTGATCATCAATAACTGGAATAGTCTTTGCACCAATTTCGATAATTCTCTTTCTACTTTCTTTGTCTGGAAGTGGAATCTGAATAATTTTATCAAATCGTCCTGGTCTGAGTAAGGCTGGATCTATCATATCTGCTCTATTTGTGGCAGCTAAAACAACTACTCCATGCATGTTTTCCATTCCATCTAATTCAGTTAACAATTGACTTACAACTCTCTCAGTTACTGCAGTCTCTCCTCCTGCACCTCTTATTGGAGCAATTGAATCAATTTCATCAAAGAATACTACACAAGGTGATGCTTGTCTTGCTCTTCTGAAAATTTCTCTTATTCCGCGTTCGGATTCACCTACCCATTTTGATAACAATTCTGGACCTCTAACAGAAACAAAGTTTGCTTCACTCTCAGTGGCTACTGCTTTTGCAAGAAGGGTTTTTCCTGTTCCACTTGGACCGTGAAGTAAAATACCTCTTGGCATTCTGTGTCCTAACTTATTGTAAAGACCTGGATATTTCATTGGCCATTCAACTGCCTCTTGTAACTCTTGTTTGACATCCTCTAATCCTCCCACTTGATCCCATTTGATATCTGGATTTTCGATGAATACTTCTCTCATTCCAGATGGAGTTACTTCAATCAGAGCTTTTTGGAAGTCTTCATGATTTACTACAAGTTTTTCTAAAGTTTCTGGTGGTATTTTATCTTCTTCCAAGTTTAGTACTGGAAGTAATCTTCTCAGGCATTTCATTGCAGCCTCTTTACAAAGATACTCTAAATCTGCACCTACATATCCATGACTTACTGCAGCAATTTTTTCAATATCGACATCATCTGTTAATGGCATATTTCGGCTGTGAATTGATAAAATGTCTTTTCTTCCTTTTTTATCTGGAACTTTAATTTCAATTTCTCTATCAAATCGACCTGGTCTTCTTAAAGCAGGGTCAATTGCATTTGGTCGATTTGTTGCAGCTATTACTATTACTCTTCCTCTTGCTTCTAAACCATCCATTAGCGATAACATTTGTGATACAACTCTTCTTTCCACCTCACCTGTAACTTCTTCTCTTTTTGGTGCAATAGAGTCTATTTCATCTACGAAAATTATTGATGGTGCTTTTTCTCTTGCTTCCTTGAAAATCTCTCTTAGTCTAGCTTCACTTTCACCATAAAACTTACTCATTATTTCAGGACCTGAAATACTTATGAAATGAGCTTGACTTTCATTTGCTACTGCTTTTGCAAGTAAAGTCTTACCAGTTCCTGGAGGACCAAACAACAAAACACCCTTTGGTGCTTCAATTCCAAGCTTTTCGAAAATCTCAGGATGTCTTAATGGTAATTCTATCATTTCTCTTACTTTCTTTATCTCATCTTGAATTCCACCAATGTCTTCATAGGTAACTTGTGGAACTCCACGTAATGTTTCTCCTTTTTCAGCTATATGGAAAACAGTTTTTTGAGTAACTAATACTGCATCAGCTGCAGGTGTTACGCCAATAACTTGAAAAGTTAAACGTCCACCAAAATATGGAACCATAACATTATCTCCTTTTATCAAAGGAACACTTTCTAATGCATCTGCAAGATATCTTTCATCAATTGGAGGAATTGCCTCAAGTGGAGCCACAACAACTTTTTCTGCAGCAACTGCTTTGATTTTCCTTACTGTAATAGTATCACCTATTGCAATTCCAGAATTATTTCGTCCTAAACCATCAATTCTAATAATTCCCTTTCCTTCATCTGAAGGATAGAGTGGAAGACATTTGGCTACGGTTCTTCTTTTACCTTTAATTTCAATTACATCGCCTGTTGATGCTCCAAGAGTATCCATTGAGTCATAATCAATTCTTGCAACACCTCGCCCTACATCTCGAGTATATGCTTCCAAAACTTTCAATGAAAGGGCGTTTTGACTCATAAAGGAAATTCAGCCGTCTAATTTTTATACCTTTGTGGTGTTTTTGCTGGAAACATAATCCAATCACAAGATTAAAATCCACAATAAGGAGGAAACGAACTACTTGGGTAAAAGACCGTTAGTAAGAAGACGTGGCCGTGGAGGAAATCAGTTTAGATCTACTTCTACTGGTAAAGTAGGAAAACAAGCAAAATACCCACGTTTTACCTTAGCTGAACAACACTCAGGAGAAATAATTGATCTTGTACATGAACGTGGCAGAGAAGCACCATTAGCCAAAGTAAGATTTGAGGATGGTTCTGTCTCATTTGTACCAGCAGTTCTTGGGACTAAAGTAGGAACAAAACTGAATTTTGGTTTAAAATCAAAGATTGAACAGGGAAATGTAATTAGCATACAGAATATCCCTGATGGAACAGTCGTTTGTAATATTGAAAGGCATTTTGGTGACGGAGGAGCAATCGTAAAATCCGCAGGAACCAATGCTACAGTTTTTTCACATGGTGAAGAGGGAGTGACAGTAAAGCTTCCATCTGGTAAATTCATTACACTAAATCCAAAAAATCGAGCAATGATTGGAACTTTAGCTGGTGGAGGTTCCACCGATAGACCATTTATGCTAGCAGGTAACAAATGGCGTAGCTTTAGAGCTAAAGGACTAAAATATCCAATTGTTAGAGGCGTTGCACAAGCAGCTTATGTTCACCCTCATGGTGGTGGAAGACACCAGCATGTTGGTCAAAGCTCTACAGTATCCCGTGATGCTCCACCTGGTGCCAAAGTGGGAAGCATTGCTGCAAGAAAGACAGGAAGAGCAAGAATCAAAGAAAGAAAGTAGTTTCAGTTTTTTTATACAAACTAAAATTATTTAATGCCGAACAAATTCTAAATTTTAAATGGTTAATCAAAGGGTACGAGTTTTTGTTAAAGGAAAAGTACAAGGAGTATTTTTTAGACAAGCCCTTAAAGTAAAAGCCAAACAAAATGATGTCTTTGGATGGGTAAAAAATCTTGATGATGGTAGAGTAGAAGCTGTTCTTGAAGGAAATGAAGAAAATGTGGGCACATTAGTTGAATGGTGCCATGGTGGACCTGCCAATGCAAGAGTTGAAGATGTTGATATTAGAAATGAAAAATTTACAAATGAATTTTCAAAGTTTGATGTATTGTACTAGTAATTTCATTTTAAAAATTTCAAAAATGTTGATAAAGTAATGGTAGCAGATCTGCTGGTTCCAGTCTAGACGAATAGCCCCATTTCAAGGCATACAAGATCCGCCACGTTGACGAGGAAGCGTGGATGCTCCACCTTAGGATTGCTCCCTCCCGGACCTCATCCCTTTCGATGGTTCGGTCTTAGAAGTCATCCCTTCGGATAATTCTAGTCCTGCAACCACCCGCCTCGGCGTGATTTCATTTCCGCACACCAAGCGGGAATTACTAATCTAGAGATTTACCCAACAGTTACTGATCTCTGCATATAGCCGGTTTCAGAATAGGGCACGGCTGGCACCCTGATCCTACCTGCTACCAATGTTCTTCAAAGTTATTGTTATATTTGCATTAGGTTTTGTTTTCTTTCAGTTTTAAGACCATGTTGCACACAGAACAAGTAGTTCCTGTACATTCACTCCCACATTTTTCACAAACACCTTTTTGTTTCTGATTAGAATCTTTTACAACTTGAGACACTTTTAGGATTGATTGGTATAGATTATTTTTAATTCCACTATGTTGATTTTCTAAAGAATTTAAAAATTCTCGAATTTCTGTTCTAATACCTTCATTCATGTGTGGACATGGTTCAGATTGAAATGGAATATTATTTGTAAAAGCATAAAAAACAATTTCTGATTCATAAATCTCACAGAATGGTTTTATTTTTCGCAAAGTATTTCCAGAAGTATCTGGATTCATCCAACCTACTTTACTAGTATCACCTGATAACATGTTTATGACAAAGGTTTGTAGCGTATCATCTAAGTTATGACCAGTAGCTATCACATTTGCACCGATATCTTTTGCTGCATATTCCATAGCTCTTCTACGTAATGTTCCACATATTGAACAAGATGATGTTTTCTCACTTTCTCGTAAATCTAAAGCTTCATCTAATGATAATTCAAATAATTTTTTGTAAGAATACACTTTAAAATCAACATTTAACTCCTCACAAAATTTCTCTACAATATCTAAAGCCTCATTTCGATATCCGGGAATTCCTTCATCAATTGTAATTACTTTTATTCTAAAATTATGATTTGCTGCCATTTGATTCATAATTTTCAATAATGCAAGGGAATCTTTTCCACCAGAAACTGCAACGGCAACAAGTTCATCATTTTGAATCATTTTGTATTTTGAAATAGTTTTTGCTGTTTTCCTTAGAATTGAATTTGAAAAACAATCAGAACATAATTTTTCTCCAGAATATTTTCTAGTATAAGCAATAGGGTTTTGGCATCTATCACAATTCATTTGAATAAAATTAAAATTTTTGATTAATTATTCTTTGGCACTAAATTGTAAACCAGCCTGATTTGATGTATGATAAGGCAATGTTTAATCCAAATAATGCAAAGGTAAATCCGTATATTGTCCACATTATCACATTAACTGCTTTTTCTGATATTCTCTGATCAATAATGGTGTGAACAAATTTCCCTCCATCCAAAATGGGTAATGGAAGCATATTGATTATTCCAATGAAAAAGGAGATCATCCATAACCATAACAGGAACATAGAGACTCCTGGATCATTCCATTCGATAACATTGAAAACTGGTTTGTATGCAAGTGAGTTGTCTCTCATAATTCCAATTAACCCACGTTCTGGATCTTCTGGAGATGCCATGATATCAATAGAGTAATCTAATTTTTGGCCATCTCTTAGTACAGAAACATCTGCAGTATCTCCCGGACTTAAGCTAGGAAAATCGATCGGACTCAGAATCGGTATTCCATTAATTGACGTAATGATATCATTAGCTAATAATCCTGCTTGCTCCGCACCTGATTCTTCAATTATTGATAATATCAAAACCCCTTGTGGCAATTCATAAAATGCGCTGAGTAATGGTTCAGGCATTACTAAGGCAAACAAAGGATTTGTCAAAAGAATTGCTCCTAAAACAAATGCAAAAATTACATTTGCAGTAGCCCCTGCTCCAATAACTCTTAATTTTGAAATCTTTTTTGCTTTGTTAAATTCTTCCTCATCTGGTTCTACAAAGCCTGCAAACATTGCAATAAAAATTGCAAAGCCCCCCGTCTTTATCTTAATTTTTTCAAGTGCTGCAACTATCCCATGAGCACCTTCGTGCACAACTAACACAATCGGAATAGACAAAAGAAAGTACGTAATTGATGCAGAAGAAGTTAAAGTTACACCTGGAATTAAAACTGTTAATTCTGAAAAATCACTTGGTGCTACAAAAAATTTTGAAACATTATCTAGCAAAAACCAGAATGCAAATCCCATCATGATAAAGCCAGCTATAACACTCACATCTGCAAATACTCTAATTCCTCGTTTAGTCCTTCCAAGAATTTTTGTCAGAACAGATTGCACTTGCTTGTTTTTGTAAACTAAACTGTAGGCTTTAATTTCAACTCCATATTTTTCTAATTTTAGCCCTTTTGCAGTTACTACAATTACTACCCAGGCTATTAACACATAGATAATCGAATTCTGAGTAATAAAATCAAGTTCCAAACTAATTGTTAATTTTTTAAACCTCGGCCATTTATCGTTTACTATGAAGCCAACAATAATTGTCTCAACCTATCCAGACAAAAAATCTATCACAAAAATTTCAAATGAACTTGTAAAAACAAAAATTGTAGCCTGTGTAAACATTACAAAAATTTCATCCATTTACGCATGGGAAGGAAAAATTGAAAACACATCTGAATATTTGGCACTATTCAAGACAACTGATAAAAATAGAAAAATTCTGAAAGATAAAATCAAATCAACTCATCCATATGATGTCCCTGAAATAGCTGAAATTGATGTTACCTCAATTAACAAACCATATCTGAATTGGTTAGTTGATTCAACAAATTAAGATTCTATGGGAAATCGTAAAATAGAAACAATTCCTCCAAGTCCAGTCACACGTAGACCAATATCTGTGGATGAATCCACTCCAAAGGTCTTCACACCTTTACTTTCAGCATCGTTGAGAAAATCAATGATCTTCTTTTCATCGTATGTTTGAATTATTTTATCTGAAAAAACTAAAGAATCTACTGCACCAAATTCATTTGCTTTGAGTGTTTCATCAAAACCCATTGTAAATTTTCTACTTTTTTTGTTTGCCATAACCATAATTTCATCAATAATAGAAGATACTTTAGCGAGTTTACTCTCTGACATTATCTCTTTCATTGCTTGAGATTTTGTAAAACTGTAAATTCCATCTTCTCCTCCGGAGTCTATTCCTTCTACAACCTGAATTTTATATTTTTGAGTCTGAGGTTTTTGAAGAAAATTGCTAAATCTTTTTTTTGTTTCTCCTGGACCAAAAACTATGATAGAATCTACATCCCTAATGATTGAAAGAATTGCTTGCTGTACCTGAAGGAAAAATTTTTCAATGTTAAAGTTTGTTTTGTATCTTTTACCGCCTGATCCTGAATAGATATTTGGAACAAATTGTAAATGTGTTCCTTGTAATCTTGCAATTCCACAATCACCAGTGTCAATTGCCACTAACAAAAAACCAGTTTGCTTGGTATTTGATTCGATTAAATTTTTCTCAATAGGCAACCAAGTCTTTTTTGTAATGGTAATTCCATCATTCACTTTAAGAATAAAAGAATGATGAGATCCATGTGGAACTAGTTCATTACTTGATTCAGAAATTGTTCCACCAACTCTTAATCTATCCAAAACATCATCAAGTGAAATTTTCTCAACAGTCAATGCAATTCGAACTTTAATTCTTTCACCTTTGTCTGGTCTTGAAAAATCCTTTTCTTGTTTTATTACTCTTGTAGTATCTCCAACAACCGTATCTCCTTCCTTGATAATACGTCGAAGATTGAATAAATCATCAGAGTCTTCAGGAATTACTGAAATAGAATTATCATCAATGGTTTTTGTAATCATGATAATGATATGAAATTCAAAGAAAAAAAGAGTTTAGCTTGTTACTTCTTCGGGTTTTTTATCATCTGATTTTTTCTTTAGATAACTTTCAACCCAATCTAAGGTTAAAACTCCTGATTCTGCTAGATTTGTTAATGAATTTGAAGAAGCCTCACCTGTAACCTTTCCACTATCTCTTTTTATCTGACGCCACTTTAACGAGGTGTTTCCACTTTTTGAATTGTAAATTATTCCAAGTACATCTCTTGCGTTTACAAAAGTAATGTCTCGAATTTTCTTTAGAGTTACTTTGTCAGCAGCCTCCACATAGATGGAGCCAAGACTTTCTTCTCTTTCTGCAAACACTTCATAGTCATCCAAGTAGCTCCTAGGTGCATATGATTTACAGGTACTTGAAATGATAAATCTTCTAAAACTTTCCAATGAGGATGCCACATCAATTGTAACCATTTTGAATGATTGAACAATTGGCCATTTATCAAGCTTCTTGAAAGACTCAATTAGGATCATGGCCAATCCTGCAATGCAGGCAGTGATGTTTTTATCCCTATGATTGATGATGAGGATCTTGAGTTCTGAGCCTGCTCTTAGAATTTTTATGATAGAATAATTGGGTAAATTTGTGAAATCTTTAACAGAATATTTAGAATTTAATGTTAAAACTCGTAGGGCTTTTGTAAATATCACACCAAAAATTAGAAAATTAGTATCAAAAAGTAAAGTCCAAGAAGGACTTTGTCTAGTTAATGCCATGCACATTACTGCTAGCGTGTTCATAAATGACAATGAAAGTGGTTTGCATCAAGATTATGAAAGATGGTTAGAAGGTCTTGCTCCTCATGAACCAACTGAACAATATGATCACAACAAAACAGGTGAAGATAATGCAGATGCACATTTGAAAAGACAGGTTATGGGAAGAGAAGTTGTAGTTGCAATTACTAACGGTGACTTAGATTTTGGTCCATGGGAACAGATTTTCTATGGTGAATTTGATGGAAGAAGACCAAAAAGAGTTTTAGTAAAAATTATTGGCGAATAATTATCCAAAGTCTGCGTCTCTTTTTTGACTTTGTGATTCATTTTTTCTTGCAGCATCTCTGAATGCATCATCATGATTTTGAGGACCATGACCACATTTCACACAAGCAACTTTGTAACCATTATCGTTTTTTTGATAAGTTTCACAACCGCAAAAACATGCCATGCTAATACTGATTTGAAAGATGATATATCTTTTAGCTTAATGGAGTAGAGTTAGTTTTGAGTTACAGTACTACAACATTCCCCTAGAGGAATATCATGATCATGTGGACATTTTCTTGGATGTTTTAACATTGTACAAAGGGCATCAGTAAATTGTTTGTTCATGTGATGTTCAATTCCACAAACCATCTCCTCATCAATTTCTACCTTGAGAGCACTATCCATTAAAACTTCTAAGAGTCTACTATTTCTCATCATACTCGCACCTACTTTTTCTCCTTCCTCAGTAAGTACCACTCCAGCTTTGTTGTAATTCACTAGATTTTTTTCATTTAGTTTTTTTAGCATTTGCACTACACTAGGTTGTCTAACATTAAGCATTTTGGCAATTGTGCTGATTTTTACTTCCCCACCTCTTTCTTTAATGTGCCAAATGGCTTTAAGGTACATTTCAACATGTTCAGCTTCCGCGGTTCCAACAAAAAGAGTTTCATCATTTAACGCGTCCATGTCATACCTTCTTTGAATCTTTTAATAAATATTCAAAATATTCTCGTGCAAAAACAGCCAATCCTGCATGATCTGCCCAAATTGCAACAATTTCATTTGTTTTTACATCTCCTCTTTCAGGACCCAATAAAATTACAACATATCGTTTATCCGAAATAATTCCGCCTCCAAACAATCCTTTTTTGATTTTTACAGTTGCAACTCTTTTAATGGCTGTAATGGAGTCTTTATCCATCTTGTCTGATGTCAGAAGAGTAATCTCAACTCCTTTATCATGAAGTAATCTTAGTTTTGGTAACGCAAGTTTTACTAGTTCTTGACCGGCTTCAGGTATTGCAATCATTACCTCGTTTCTGCAGGATTCTACCATCTCCAAAATTTTTGTAGTAATGTTTACTGCACCTGATAAAACCCAAATATCTGGTTTCTCACTAGTTCCACTTTTTTCGTATAATGGTACAAGTTCATTTAAAATAATATTTTGATTTTGTGAAAAATCATTTTCTATCTTTTGTTTTGTAGTTTCTAGACCTGTAGATGGAGACTTTGCAAAATATTTTGTGGGTCTTGAATCATCTGAACCAATCCATCCTTTCTCTTCAAGCGTACCTAAAACTTCATAAATTTTTGAATAAGGCACTCCTGATTTTTGGCTAAGATCTGATGCTGTCAATTCACCATCTTTGAGCAACGAGGTAAAAGTCCTGATCTCATAACTAGTTAATCCGATCTTCTCTAAAGCACGACGGGTTTTATCAGAGATGTTCATGCGATCTAATCGATAGGTTTTGGTATTTAAATCAGATATGCCTATAACCTAAAATCCACACGGGGGCTAGTGTGAAATGGATTATATACTATTTTGAAAACTTTTCAAACATACAATGGCATTAATTCAGATTTCCAATCAATCAACAAAAAATCTAGGCAAGAAATCTACTATACGATTTACTCAAAGTATCTGCCCTGATTGTAACATGATTTTAGATGCTGAGGTATTTGAAAGAGATAATCAGGTCTTTATGTCAAAAATTTGTCCTACACATGGCGAATGTGAGGAATTATACTTTGGTTCTTATGAAATGTACAAAAAATTCAGTACCTATTGGGTAGATGGCAAGGGTGCTCATGCTCCAAACGTTATGATTGACAAATGTTCATGCCCAAATAACTGTGGATTGTGCTCAAATCACTTATCTCACAGTGGATTGGCAAACATGATTGTTACTAACAGATGTGATTTGACATGTTGGTATTGCTTCTTTTATGTTAAGAAAGGCCTTGAGGGTGCTTACATGTACGAGCCAGACCATGAACAAGTTAGAGGAATGATGAAAACTCTAAAAGCTGAAAGACCAATTCCTGGAAACTCTATGCAAATTACTGGTGGTGAACCAATGCTTAGAGAAGATATCACTGATCTTATCAAAATAATGAAAGAAGAAGGTGTTGATCACATCCAAATGAACACCAATGGTATCCGACATGCCATGGATCCAGAGGCTGCAAGAGAAGTAAGACTTGCAGGCTGTAACAATTTGTATCTTAGTTTTGATGGTGTAACTGCAAGGACTAATCCTAAAAACCACTGGGAAATTCCATATGCACTTGATAGTTGTAGAAAGACTGGAACTACAGTTGTATTTGTTCCAACAGTAATCAAATCAATTAATGATCATGAATTAGGTGGAATCATTAGATATGCTCAAAAGAACATGGATGTAGTTCATGCTGTAAACTTCCAACCTGTATCACTAACTGGAAGAATGGGTAAAGGTGAACGTGAAAAATATAGAATTACAGTTCCAGATTGTATTCAAAGAATCGAAGAGCAAACAAACGGTGAGGTAACTGTAGATGATTGGTTCCCAGTACCAAGTT